>DAOTUF010000119.1:0-11520 GCA_034437495.1 Chloroflexaceae bacterium
TCTCCATTGCTGATAATACCCACTTAACTCAATGCAAGATGCCGCTGAATGGTTTCAAGAAACTCCTGCGAACTGGTGGGTTTGGTCAGAAAATCGTTCGCGCCTTCGGCCTCGGCGCGGAGGCGGTCGTGCTCCTGCCCGCTGGCGGTGAGCATAATGACCGGCAGGCGGCGGTAGCGTTCGTCAGCGCGGAGGTGCTTCAACAGCGCCACCCCGTCCATCTCGGGCATCGAGAGGTCCGCGACCACCAGGTCCACCGGGGTTTCGGCCATCTGTTCCAGAGCGGTCAGGCCATTGTCTGCCGCAAGCACAGTGTGCCCCTTCTTGCGGAGCATATGGCTATACATACGACGAGCCACAAGGTAGTCCTCGACCACAAGAATGGTTGCCATGATCTCCGTCCTTTCCCTCTTTTCCATGCTTTCCCGCTTTATCATCTCCATCAATCCCATACCTTTCCATACCTTTCTATACCTTTCCAGGCCTTCCCTCAGAGATACCTGACCAGCCGCCATGCATTGGAACCTGGCTGCGGGTGGGGCAGAGCAGCCGGCTGCCATGGCTGCCCGCCGATACTCTGCCATCTCTGGTCCGTTCGGGCATCATAGGTCGTCTCGTCCATCAGGGTACGTATCAGGTACAGGCCGCGGCCCCGCTCGTTCAGGAGGTCCGGGTCCGGGACTCGAGTGGGGTCGAAGGGGCGTCCGGTGTCCATCGTCTCAAGGATAAGACAGCGAGGCTGCGAAGTGAGCGTGAGCGTCAGGGAGATAGTCCCCATCTCCCCGCTGTAGGCGTGCTCGATGATATTGGCGCAGAGTTCGTGGAGGGCCAGGCGGACGCTGTAGATGGTCTGCTCCGGCTCATTCAGGTGGGGTTCGCCTTCAAGCAGCGCGGCGACACTGGCCCCCGGCACGCTCAGACATTCGAGGGCAGCAGGCATATCGAGACGGATCGTTTTCTGGCGGGTCGTACAGGCTTCGATGGTTGAGCCTGTCCCCTTGAGCACCAGAAGGGCCTGGTCATCGTCCATGGTCTGGACGGTCTGGGTATGGTCGCTGCCCGACCGACCAGCAAAGTGGGCAACGGCAGCAAAGAGGCTGTGGGCAATATCGTGCGCCGAGTGCGCCCGAACCTCCCCCACCAGGGCAAGCAGGCGGTCGTAGCCAAACAGCTCGCCGCTGGTATTGAACGACTCGTTGAACCCGTCGGTCGCGACAACCAGCACATCCCCCGGGTGCAGAGTGAGCGTCCGATTCTGGTAGAGTACGATGGGCAGCACCCCGATGGGTGGTCCGTCAGCTTTGAGAAGCAGGGGGGAACCCTCTGCCGGGCAGTAGATGACGGGGGCATGTCCCGCACTGGCACAGGTGAGTTCCCGACAGGCCGGCTCATAGCGGGCAATGAACACCGTTGCCAGCATCTCAGCCTGGTTGAAATCATCGTAGAGCGACTCGTTCAGACAGCGCATGAGCGCTGCTGGCGTCGGGTCCAGGAGGATGCGGGCCTGGCTGCGGATTTCTGTCATCGTTTCGACGGTCAGGAGCGCAGCAGGCATCCCCTTGCCCGAGACATCCCCCACCGTGGCGATGAGGGGGCGGTCCGGGCGGGCGATGAGGTCGTAAAAATCGCCGCTGGCCTGCCGCGCCGGTCGCCAGTCGGCATAGAGGTCCAGCCCCGCGATGGCGGGCAAGCGCTGCGGCATCAGGCGAAACTGTACCTCGCGGGCCATCCGCATCTCGGTCTGGAGGCGGGCCTGCTCCAGGTTTTCCAGGTGCAGCAGCACGTTGTCAATCCGGGCGCCCACCTGCTCGGCAATGGCCCGGACGAGCTTCAGGTCGGGCGCGGTAAATCCCCCTGCCTTGTTCAGGAGCGCCACCCCCGCGCGGACCTCCTCGCGTATCTGGATGGGGATGTACAGGAGGCTGGTCACGCCAGGCGGGAGGAGGGGATCACGGGCAGCAAGCTCCGGTTCGGGTTCTGGCGGAGCAGAGTCGTGGTTGAGCAGCAGTTCGCACGTGGCGGTGCGGGTGAGCGACACCAGCGCGTGAACGATTGCGTCGTCCAGCGTCTCGGGATAGTGGACCTGGTGGGAGACCTGCTCGTGCTGCGTGAAAAACATCACCCCCCCCTCCACATTGAGCAGGCGAACAATTTCTCGGGCCAGGCAGTGGAGCAGGTGCTCAACTTCCTGGTAGTAGGTGTGGTAGCAGCGCGACTGGGTGAGGTCGTAGAGCGCAAGAAGCTGGTCCTGCATATCAATCAGTTCCGCTACCATCCGTTCCTGTTCGGCTTCCAGTCCAGCAAGGTCGGCCACTAGCAGGGCTTCGGCGTTCAGTCGGTGCTGCTGGCGCTCCTGGGCGTCGGGGGAGAATGTCCCACCCACCCGGAGCGTCCCGGTCGTTTCTCTCGTTCCTCTCGTTCCTTCCCCACTGCGGGTCTGGATGGAGGCGGTGAGGACAGCAAGCGATGGAGGGGCAGCAGCGTCTCCCGTCCAGCAGGCCAGCCGGTGGTCATCGGCCCATACTTCGAAGGAGAGAGCACCGGTGCTCAACCAGGACTGGGCCAGCGCCGCGAAGGTGGGGCGGTAGGCAACAAGCAGGTCCTCCAGGGGTGATTTTGGCCATTTCATGCTTTTGCTATCATCTCCCCCAGGCGGCTGACCACGGCCTCTAGCTCTTGCTGCACCCGCTGATACTCCGCCTCCAGGCGGGTTATCAGGTCGGGCGCTCCCTCAAGCGTCCCGGCATCTCCCAGGTCTTGAAGCTGCTCGGCAAGGGCCGCAAGGGGGATGGCCCCTAACTGGGCACTGCTCTTCAGGGTGTGGGCTGCCCGGCGAAGCTGCTGCGGGCTGGACTGGGCGACGGCCCGGTGCAGTTCGGCTATCAGGTCCGGGGTGCTCTCGAAGAAGAGGGCGATGATTTCTCGCACTTCCTCCAGGTCTTCCGCGCCGCTGCTCTCGATGAACTCTTGAATGATGGTCTGGTCGATAGACCGGGAAGACCGGGAAGACCGGGAGGACTGGGAGGACTGGGACATGGCGCTGGACGAGGAGCCGTTTTCGGTTTTTCCAGGAGGGTCGGCGAGGGCGAGGGACGGACTCCTGTTCAGGGCGGCGGACAGTTCCTCCAGACGGACGGGCTTGCTGATGTAGTCGTCCATCCCGGCGGTCAGGTAGCGCTCACGCGAGCCTTTCAGGGCATGCGCAGTGACAGCGATGATGCGCGGCTGACGGTCGGGAGGGACCACCGCCCGTATGCGCTTCGCCGTCTCCTCGCCGTCCATCTCTGGCATCTGCACGTCCATCAGGACGACATCATAGGGTTGGCGTTCGAGGGCGTCGAGCACTTCCAACCCGTTCGCTGCCACGTCCGCCCGGTAGCCCAGGTGCTTCAGCAAGCGCAGCGCGACCCGCTGGTTGACGGCGTGGTCTTCGGCAACGAGGATGCGGAGGGGACGATGGGGAGATTTCTGGGCATTCAGGTGTGAGGGAAGCGCATAATCCTTCACCCGGACGGCATAGCCAGCGAAGATACTGAGCAGCACATTGTGGAGGTGGGCCGGCTTGACGGGCTTGCTCAGGGAGGCGGCAAACTCCACTTCGATGGTTTCGGTAAGGCGTATCCCTCCCACCGAGGTCAACATCATCAGCGGGAGTTCCCGCGGCGAGCGGGAGCGTCGAATTTCCCGCGCCAGAGTCAGTCCGTCCATTGCGGGCATGTGCATATCGAGAATGGCAATGTCAAAACTGTCACCGCGTTGGACCAGCGCGAGCGCCTCGCTCCCCGACGCCACCGCGTGCGACTGCATCCCCCATGATTGTACCTGGCGCGTGATGATGCAGCGGTTGGTTTCGTTGTCGTCCACAATCAGGACGCGCCGGCCCACCAGCTGCGGTTGTTCGCGGTGCAAGAACCCGTGCGACTGGCACGGGGTTGCCTTCATCACAATGGTGAAGTGGAAGGTCGAGCCACACCCCTCCTCGCTCTCGACGTACATCGAGCCGCCCATGGCCTGCACGAGCGCCTGGCTGATGACCAGACCCAACCCGGTGCCGCCATATTTGCGGGTGACGGAGGAGTCGACCTGGCTGAACGACTGGAACAGGCGGCTCATACCGCTCTGGGGGATACCGATGCCCGTATCACGGACGGCGATATGCACTTCGTAGCGGGTTTGCGAAAGCGGCTCGGTCGTGGTCGTCGTGGCGAGCGTGGAGCCATCGGGTGCTGTTCCCTCCCGCTCCTGGTCCGCGGGCAGGCTCGTGAGCGGCGGAATGGCGCGGCTCTCCACCGACACCACCACCTCCCCCCGTTTGGTAAACTTGACCGCGTTGCTCAGCAGGTTGACGAGCACCTGGCGCAGGCGGGTGACATCGCCCACCAGCGCGGTGGGGGTTTGCTCACTGATGGTACAGGCCAGTTCAAGATGCTTCTCGGCGGCTTGCGGGGCCACCAGGTCCAGCGATTCTTCGATGCATTCGCGCACGTCAAACGGCTGATATTCAAGCTCCAGCCTGCCCGCCTCAATCTTGGAGAAGTCCAGCACATCGTTGATAATCATGAGCAGGGTATCGCTGCTGGTGCGAATAGTCTCGGCAAATTCGCGGGCTTCATCATCCAGGTTCATTTCCAGCAGCAGGCCGCTCATCCCAATCACGGCATTCAGCGGGGTGCGAATTTCGTGGCTCATATTGGCCAGAAACTCCGACTTGAGCCGCGAGGCTTCCAGCGCCGTTTCGCGGGCCGCAATCAATTCTTGCTCCACCCGCTTGTTCTCGGTAATGTCGGTGCAGACGGCAATCAGCCCCACGCGGGTGTCATTTTCGTCCACAATGCAGTCGGCGCGGAGCAGCGTGGGGATGATGCGCCCATCGCTGGAACGAAAGTCCACGGTGCCGCTCCAGGAATGACCGCTCGTTGCTGTTTCTATCACGTGGGCCGCAATGTCGGGGTTGACGAAGATGGCGCGAGGGCCGCCCCTCTCGTTCAACTGCGCTGCCGTGTAGCCGTACAGGTCAATGAACGCCTGGTTGTGGTAGAGAATTTCGGCCTCCATGGTCGCAATGCTGATGGCATCGCTGGTGCTTTCGACGGCTGCACTGATGCGGACCAGCATCTCCTGAGCGCGAACCCGCTCGGTGATATCGCGCCCGACGCCCTGAAACTCCACAATGCGGCCCTGCTCGTCCAGGATGGCGCGGTTGGTCCACTGCTGCCAGCGGGTGTCACCGTCTGGCATGACGACGCGATGCTCGATAGTGGAGACAGGATGGTCGGGGCTGAGCGAGGCAATACTTTGTCGCACCGTGTCCTGGTCTTCGGGGGTGAGGAGCGGCAGGAAGGAGATGCCGACCAGTTCTTCGTACCGCCTGTGGAAGGAGCGGCAGCAAGCTTCATTGACGAAGGTCAGCACCCCCTCCCCGTCGAAGCGGCAAATCAACTCGGTCTGGTCTTCGACAATGGCGCGGTAGCGGGCTTCGCTCTGGCGCAGCGAATGCTGCACCCGCCCGCGCTGGATGGCGGTGCCCAGGATGCTGGCGGCGGCCTTCAGGGTGTCGATTTCCGGGAGCGACCACCTGCGTTCGCGGCTGCAATCATCGAACCCGATGAATCCCCACCACTGCGGCCCGACAAAGATGGGCACGACGACGATGGAAAGAATATGCTGCGGCTCCAGGACATCCCGTTCGGGGTCGGGGAAGGTGCGCACATTGCCATAGAGCGGCAAGCCCTGGTGCAGAAATTCAACCCACCGCTCAAGCCCGGCGGCTTCGTAGGGGACCCCCCGAAGCTCCGGGTTGTCTATCTGGGCGTCAATGCCCGGGGCGGCCCATTCATAGCGCTGGCTGGTGACGAGCAAGCCCCCCTCTGTCTGCTCGTTTTCAAAGATGTAGACCCGGCTGACATCGGTTGCGCTGCCAAGCCGCTCCAGGACGGCCCGGATGCTCTGTTCGAAGCTGTCGGTTCGGAGAAACTGCTCGGCAGCAAAGCCAACGGTTTCGAGGATGGCATCGCGGCGCAGGAGGGAATCTTCAATCTGCTTGCGGTCGGTGATGTCTTTCAGCACACCTGATGTCCCGGTCATCGTCCCATCGACGGCCAGGGTCAGGCGGGCATAGACATCAATCCAGATGGTGTCCCCTTCTCGGGTGAGGTAGCGTACTTCGTGATGGCAGTGGTCCTTCTCTCGTTGGATGAGGGGGAGAAAGAGGTCCTGGTTGCGCTGGCGGTCGTCGGGGTGGAGATAGGAGAGGAAGTGCTGCCCAAGGCTCTCCTCAACGCGATAGTGGGTCACTTCCTCCCACGCCCGGTTGAGGAATATCCACCGTCCCTCGGCGTCGGTCTGGAAGATGACGTCTTTCACGTTGTCCACGATAGAGCGGTAGCGCTCTTCGCTCCGGTGCAGTTCGTCGCGGGTGCTGGCGGCCCAGCCGGTGGCAAATCGTGCAGATGCCTGGAGATGCGCACACAGGGTCCGCATCTGCTCGAACGACGGGTCATCCTTGCTGCACGTGCGGATGGTCTGGAGTTGTTCTGCTGAAAGCATGCGGGTCCGTTCCTCCCCGGGCTGGTGCCAGGTCACGGGCGATGTTCCGTCCTCGTCCTCGTCCTCGTCCTCATATTCTCATGGTTCAAGCTATCCAGCATGGCACCACGATGCGGCTTCCGAAGATGAGGACACCGTCCCGTCCCCGTTCCAGTGCAGCGGGCTGCCATCAAAGGGGGCGATGATGACCATGCCTTCCCGTTCGGTGTGCTGCGCAAGCCACCGGCGGGCTTGCGTGGCCTCGGCGTGGTCCCAGGTCTGACGGGCGTCTTCGAGCGCCTGCAACGCGATGGCAAGCGCTAAAACCTGGTAGTTGGGCGTGGTATCTTCAGCGAGTTCCCTGTATTCCGTCTGTTCTGCGGTTGTTGTCGTCTGCTCCATCATCATAACGTGCTCCTTATCCATACCCAGGCCACTGGCTGCTTGCCTGGTTGTTTCGCGGGTTATTTTGTGAAATAGGGTACGTACATCCGAACCCCTGATGTTGATGTCGTCACGTGGATACGCTCGAAATTGAGCACCGTCGTGCTTTCGGTCACGTCCATAGAGAACGTTGAGGGCGAGAGCGTGTAGTCCGGGCTGGAGAGGATGAAGGTATAGGACCCGGCGGGTACATCGCGGAGGGTGTAGCCCCCTTCGGTATCGGTGATGCTGAACTTGCTCTCGTCGGTGGCTATGGCAATCGTCACGCCCTGGATGCCCCGCTCCTCGTGGTCTGTCACCCGGCCCGAAACGGAAACGGTCACTGGCACCGGAGGGGTGGGAGGGGTCTGGTATTCCCAGGCAGCGCAGGGATCGAACACGTCCATGACGATGATGTGGGCGTGGTCCCACCCCAGGTAGGGACCCGTCACATACCCGATACCCAGAAACCCTTCCTGCCCCTGTGGGCCGCTGTTGTCGTCGTAGGCATTCCAGAGGACGGTGCGGCGGTGGAACCACTGGCAGCAGTCGCCATCATCATAGATCCATTCGTAGATAGCGCGTTCGAGCGGCAGGGGCACGGCATTGCTGGAGGCGAAGTAGGCCAGATTTTCAGAGACGCGCAGGCTGTCCTGACAGGCTCCAATGGTCGGGTTGGCGGCGATACGCTCCGGGGGGGTGCGTCCATCTTCGCTGTGCCCCCACACCTGGTGGTCCAGCAAATACTGCGCATAGGTCTGGGCGACCCCGGTCACGTTGGGTTCCAGTCCGTGCAGGGGGAGCAAGCCGCGGTCGGTGCGCTCACGGTTGATGAGCCACAGGGCTTTGTCCCCGCTGCTCATACGGTTCCACTCCTCCTGGGCGGGCAGCGTGAGCATGGGGAGCGCGGTACCAAGCTGCTCATTCTCCACTGCGCGGGCGTGGTTAAAGGCGCTCTCGATATTGACGACGCCAGACATCCCCCCCACCCACGCGATGTCCTCGGTGGGGTTGGGGGGGGTGCTGGCAAGGTCGGCGTCGGGTGACGTTTTCGCAAAGACGTGTTGTCCCTCCAGGATAATAACGAGCATAAGAAACCGTACGATGATTGACAGGAAGGTCCGCATGGTTCTGTTCTCCTTCAAGGCTTCGGTGTGCTGCTCCCTGGTGAAGGAATATCCCATTCACCCGAAAAACGATAGGCAGGAGTGCATCAGGTGTGTCTGCAACCAGTATAGCCTTCTGGAAGGGGTGGTGTCATCTTCCGAACGGGCTACTCTAGCCTATGCCAGACGGCATATTTTTGGGCGGCCCTCCAGACCGGGCAGCGCTGCGGCCCAAAATCCCCCCCGGAGGGGATGTACAGACCCCCGCTCCACGAGTTACATTGTAGTTACAAAATCGTCACAGTCCACCTTATAGCCCCTGGATATCTGGATACTGGCCCCGGAAGATGCGGATACTGGATACACAAAGACACGGCTCAGGAAGGAGCGCAGCATGCAACATATGGACCCGGTCATGCAAAAATTTGTCTCATCCGTGAGGCACTCGTTAAGCGGTGAGGATGTCGTCAACCTGGAAGCGTGCATGGATTGCAAACTGTGCGGCGACGCCTGCGCCTGGTATCTCGGCACCGGCGACGAAAAGCTCCACCCGACCTATAAGACCGGCTTCATTCGGCAGATATACCAGCGCTACCTGACCCTTGAAGGCAAGGTGGGGGGCCGGCTCGGGTTGGTGGAGACACCGACCGTCGAAGACCTGCGCGAACGGATGCCCTTCTTCTGGATGTGTACGGCGTGCGGGCGGTGTACGCTGTCGTGCCCGGTCGGGTTGAGCACGCGGCGCATGGTGCGTCTGGCGCGGGCGGCCTATACTGAGGCAGGGTTGAGCAAGGAAAACCCGACCCTGCATTCCATTGTCCACAACCTCTGGGAGGTCGGGCACAGCTTTGGCATAGCGCCAGCGAAGATTATGGCCCGCTATGCGCTGTTCCTCTGTACAGAGGGGATTGACATGCCCGTGGATGTGAAGGGAGCCGATATCCTCTTTGTCTGCCCCTCAGCCGCCAACACCAAAATCCCCGACTATGCCACAAAGGTGATGAAGATCCTCAATGCCGCCGGGGTGAGCTACACCATGTCGTCCCGGATGGTCGAGACGGGAACCGAGGCCGACCATATCGTGGTGCATCATGAACTGGCGCGGAAGATTTTGCAGGAATGGGAGTATGAGGCGCGGCGGCTGAATGTCAAGCGCATTCTGGTGGTCGAGTGTGGCTGCGACACCCGCACGCTCTACGGCGACGTGTCAGAAATCCTGGGCCGGCCCTTCAAATACCCGATTATCATGTTTGACCCGCTGGTCTACGGGCTGATGGAAGATGGGTCCCTGCCCGTAGAAAAGGTGAACCACCGTATCACCCTGCACGACCCGTGCCACGCTACCCGGCTCTCCGGGATGGGCGATACCATCCGCGAGGTGCTCACCAGCGTGGCGACGGAGTTTGTGGAGATGACCCCCAACCGCGAATATAACTACTGCTGCAACGGGGGGGCAGGAGGAATGCGCCTGCCGGAGAACACAGAGGTACGGCGCAAGGTGTCGGTGCTGAAGGCCAACCAGATCCACGCGACCGGGGCAGACTACGTCTGTTCGCCCTGCGTGGTCTGTGTGCTCTCGCTCGAAGATATCTGCCAGACCTACGGCGTGGGAAAGGCCCACGGGCGGAAGGCCATCATGCTCTTCGAGGTCATCTACGAAGCAATGATGCGGGCGTTGCAGCAGCGGGGCGAGGTAGACCGTATCCGGGTCCCCGCAGTTCTTGAGGGCCAGAGCGATGCATTCATTGCCGAGCACAGCGCGATTGCCTGCGTGACCAGGATGCTCCTGCAAAACCGCGTCGAGGCGCTCGCTATCCTCGACTGGCTGGACCAGGACGAGATTGTCCAGCGATATGCGCGGACGACTCCCCAGGTACGGCAGAAACTCGAAAACCTGCGGGCCATGGTGTGCGGGGAGGTGCTCGAACTGGCCATGCCAGCCGACCGTCCGGTGCTCCACACCCACCCCTCCAGAGCAGTACGCGGCGACTGATACCAGTTCCTCATGGGACCTCGTGGTGCCTCAAAATCTTCCTTCCTCACCCTCTGCCCCCTCTCCATTCAATGGGAGAGGGGGCTTTGCGTCGGCGTTTTCCTCCCTCTTCTGCCTCCCCCCACCCCCGCGGGTCAGAGGCAGGGACAGCAGGGTGTGGTATCATATAGGTCAGAACAGGGGGGACATTTTGTATGCAAAGACCGAGCAGGGAAAGGAGGCGCACGATTTGAAACCGGTACGGGTGCTTGACCTGGGTATGGTTTCCCCACTCCGCTCACAGACGGTGTACCATGCGGCGGGGTATGCCATGCACGAGGGCACGCCCAACACGGTCATTCTCGCCAGCACCTCCCACCCCTATGTGAGCATTGGCTACCACCAGGATGTGGAACAGGAAATCGACCAGGAGTGCTGCCATTCGCTCGGCTTGCCCATCATCCGTCGAGAAGTGGGCGGGGGGGCCGTCTACCTGGACAGCGGCCAGATCTTTGTGCAGTGGGTGTTTCATCCTGGCGACTTGCCCCGCTCGCTCGAAGAGCGGCTGGCGCTCTACGTGCGGCCCATCGTAGAAACCTACCACGCCCTGGGGGTCCCTGCCTATCTCCGACCGGTCAATGATATTCACGTGGATGGGAAGAAGATAGGCGGCACGGGGGCCGCCCAGATGGGATGGAGCGAGGTGATAATAGGAAGCCTGATGCTCACCTTCGACAAGGCAACGATGGCGCGGGTGCTGAAGGTTTCTTCGGAAAAGATGCGCGACAAGGTCTTCGAGAGCCTGGAGCACTATATGACCACGCTGGACGAACAGCTTGGCCAGGTTCCCGACCGGGAAGCCGTGCAACAGCGCTATCTTGAACAGTGTGCCGCGGCTCTGGGGGCCGAACTGGTCCCCGGTTCGTGGACGGAGGAGGAAGAACGCCGCGCCGCGGAGTTTGACGCCCGTTTCTCTTCCCAGGAATGGTTGTACCAGAAGAGCGGGGTGCATCGGCCTGCCCTCACCATCCACCAGGGGGTTCAGGTCGCGGAAGCTGCGCTGAAAGTCCCCGGTGGCCTGATACGGGTGGTAGCGCGGTTGTCTGAGGGGCGCATTGATGATATCTCGCTCTCTGGGGATTTCACCATCTTCCCCGCCACGGCGGTGGGGGAACTGGAGCAGGCAGTGCGAGGTCTCAGTCTCAATAGCCAGGGCAAAACGTTGGAAAACCGGATAGAGGACGTGTACCGGGGTCTGGGAATAACGTCACCGGGGGTGACACCAGAGGATTTTGCCGCAACCATCCAGGCTGCGGTCAGGAAGAATCAGTAATCAGTACCAGGAGAGGGAAAAGGAAAGGTAGGAGTGGTCAACGACCACCCGCTGAAGCGGGTGGCTTGCGGGAAGCCGTAAGCCGATGTTGACCAGTTCGCTCTTCGGAGCAGACGATAGGGAGGTCACGAGACCCTGGGGTGCGTTGCCAGCTCCAGGCC
>DAOTUF010000120.1:0-2164 GCA_034437495.1 Chloroflexaceae bacterium
GGTGTCGGCAGCGAACGCATTCGCCTCGGCTTCCTGCTCGCTGCCCTGGTCGTCGTCAGTGTCCACAAAGACCTCCCGCTTGCCGTGTTTCAGCAGGTGCCCCGCCTCGTGGAAAAAGGTAAACCAGAGATGGTCGTTCGTCTTGTAGCGCAGACTGAGTTGGATCAGGGCTTTGTCGTGCGCCAGCCAGCGCGTCGCCCCGCTCACGTGCGTTCGGCGCAATTCTGGCACCAGCACCACCGCCACGCCACAGGCCGCACACCGTTCCTTGAGCTGCGGCACAAACACCGCGGGTGGTTCCAGCGTCAGGGACCGGGCGTCCGCCAGAACCGCCCGAAAACGTTGGGCATCATAGGGCGCACAGGCTATCTCCCTGGCTTCCTGCTCCCCCCGCCGCAGCCACGCCGCAAGAGCCATCGGGTCAGCGTCAAACGCGGGCGATTGACGGAAGCTCGCTGTTATCGCCTCCCACTGTTGGGACGAAGCAATCCCGAAGTATTGCAAGACCTCGCGCACCTGGCGGATCGGGTCGTTGAAGCAGGCAATCCATCCCAGAGCCGCCATCTCTCGAACGGGCACCCGCTTGAGCCACTCGGTCTGTTCCTCAAGCTGGTGCCGCTCTTGCTGCTGTGCCAGGGACTCACGATAGTGGCGCTCCCGCTGGTTCCAGAAGCTCGCGGGCACGCCAAGCACCCGCTCCAACTGGAGCGCCGTTTCGGGCGTGATGGCCGCCTTCCCCCGTATGATCTCGTTGATCGTCTTGGTGGGCCGCCCGGTGCGCCTCGCCAGTTCTGCCTGGGACATCCCAAGCCCTTCCAGCGTCTCTTCCAGGGTCTCCCCAGGTGGAGAGACCACATCAGGGACATAGTGATTGGTGATATGCTTACCCATGCGTATCCTCTATCTGGATAATCTCAACCGCTGTGATGTGGGACCAGTCCAGTCCCCCGTCCTCTTTGCGTGGTATCGGGTCGTTGGCGGGACCAAAGAGCAGCCGATAGGGATGTTCCAGATCGACCGAAAGCTGCCCTTTGCGGTCGCCCGTCAGTTCGTGGCACCGGGGGCCGGGCAGGGTGCGCAGGTCCTGGAGATTGGCCGCTGCGTGGAGTTCATCGAGCCGTCGCCTGATGAGCCGTGCCTGACGGTCCCCGTATGTACGGATCAGGGTGTGCTGGTTCGTACAGACCTTTTCAAGTTTCTTCTTTCGGAAGATGATATCCAAAATGTTGCCCTGGAATGGTATTTACCCCAAGGGTTCATTACAGTATACCACATCTGTTCCGTTTCTGCGCTCCCCCTCGCCCACCGCCTGCCCGAAGCCGCCGACCGCTATGGCCGTCACGAGGCTGACGCGGGGGGTTCGGCGGCGGTCCAGGTGGTGGGCAACCGCCGCTTTTGCGCTATCCAGCGGGCTATCAGCGGCACCTGATAGTGGTAGCTCCCGTCGTCGTGCTGCGCCAGCAGGTCGCGCTCGCAGAAGAGGTCCAGCACCTCGGCTCGCTGCGCTGGCTCGCCAATGCCCTCCAGCGGGTGTCCCTGGGCCAGCGCCCGCAGCAGGGGAACCACCAGGTCGGGCGCACCGCTGATGCGGAGTATCCACTGCCAGATGCCCACAAAGACGTGCTCCCCATTGGCAAAGACCTCTGGCCCGTCTTCACCCCACGCTCACAGCCCGCTCCTCCCGCACCACCCGAAGACCCTCCCAGGCGGGGAGCTTGCCTGCCTCCCGCGCCAGCACGATGACCAGCCACCAGTAGGCGTTGAGAACCGTTTGCCGCTCCTCCCCATACTTTCCCTGCTCCTGGGTGGCTGCGGAGGGACGGCGGGACCACCAGCCCCGACGGGGAGTATGGTCCTGTTCCAGTTCCCCGTAGCCTATCCAGGCATAGGCCAGCAGGAGCACTGCATACCGCCGCCATGCATACCATATAGCGGCATGGGTGTCAGCCGTAAGACACGCAAGCAAACGGTCGAAAAGTGCCAACAACCGCTGTTGGGGAGGTGTGCTGTCCTTCCTCTTTTTTTCCTCCTGGATCATGCGCCTGGCTTCGTGGTAGTGTTTTGATGTAATTTCCTGGATGATACTGGCAGGAAGGTCGAGGGCGCGGGCGAGGTCGCGGGCGCGGGCGCGGGCGAGGTCGCGGGCGCGGGCGAGGTCGCGGGC
>DAOTUF010000121.1:0-2291 GCA_034437495.1 Chloroflexaceae bacterium
AGGGCCAGGTCGGGCCGCTCCCCTACCCCCTCCGGGCCGTAGGTTGCGCTGACGCGCTGGCCGGTGCGCGACGAGGCGCGGTTGCTCCCGTCAATGGTAGCGATGGCCTGGAGCATGGCGTAGGTGGGAGCGTTCGGGTTGCCCTGCGGGTCCCCCGCGACGGGGACATCAGCAGGGAACCGCGCTTCGAAGGCGTGGTTCCCCACCTGCACCCTGCCGCTGACCATCTCGACCACCAGCAAGCCGTTGGTGACGAACCAGGGCGAAGAGCGGTCGCCGGTGGGGGTATTGATTTCCATGCGGGACTTGTCGAAGTACTGCACCAGGCGAGACCCGACCTCCCCCTCCGGGCTGCGGTAGCGCTCGTAGCGCCGTTCGCCCGGTCGTTCGCCCCACACCCACGACCGGCGGGTCGCCGCCGCCGCAACGGGTCCGTCGGTGCGCACCCAGAGCGCCTGGAAGGACCGGTCAGCGAAGCCATCGCGCCCGACCGTCTGGGCGGAGGTGCGGGGAGCAGGCAGCGCGGCAAGCAGGGCGATAAGCACCAGACAGACGTGCTGGACAACCGGGGAGAAGCGGGTCCGTATTCGTATCATTCCTTTGCTCAATTGTGACCTTTGCCCGTTCGTGAAACTGCTCTCATGATACCACAGGGAGGGCCGTTTGCTCACAGCCGGCGTGCGGAGGTTCAGCAGGGGCAGGCGGGGGATTCAGACCGCCGGGCCGGGGTGGTACAATAGGTGAGGCGTGAGGCCGGGCTACCCACGCCGTGAACGGGTGGCCGCACTGGTGAAACCGAACTGAAAATGAACGGAAGGAGCAATGATGGAACTTCAACAGATTACCGACACGGTGTTCTACCTCCCCGGCGCGAGCAACGTGGGCGTCGTTGCCACGGGCGACGGCGGGGCCATTGCCATTGACAGCGGTATGAAGGACACCGCCCGCACCCTGCGCCGGGCGCTCGGCCACGCCGGGCTGACCCTCCGCGCCATCCTCTGCACCCACCACCACGCCGACCACGTGGGCGGCAACGCCTCCCTGCTGCGCACCTTCCCGGAGGCGCAGGTCTATGCGCCGCGAGTGGAGACCTTCCTGATTGAACACCCCATCCTGGAACCGGCCTTCCTTGCCCTGGGCGCACGTCCCATTGCAGCGCTGCGGAGCCGCTGGCTGATGGCCGAGGGCGGGCCGGTGCACCACCCGATCAGTGACCAGGAGAGCATTGAGCAGGGGGTGACGCAGCCCTTCGAGGTGGCGGGGCAGCGCTTCGAGGCCATCCCCCTGCCCGGCCACACGATGGCGCAGGTGGGCATTGCGGTGGGGGGTGTGTGCTTTGCTGCCGATGGCTACTTTGGCCCGGCGGTGCTGGCAAAGCACGATATCCCCTACGCCCACGACATCTGGGCGCAACTTGCCAGCCTCGACCGCCTGGCCGAGCGCGAGGAGGCGTGGTTTGTGCCGGGCCACGGCGACCTGACCCCCCGCTCCGAACTGGCCGCTGTCCTGGAGGCCAACCGCGCAGCCATCCGCCGGGCCAGCGACCTGGTGGGTGCGGCGCTGCCCGGCGACGTGACCGACATTGCGCGGCGGGTCTTCCAGACGCTCCAGCAGCACAAAGACGCGCCTCCCCACCGGGCGAAGATGGGCATCCCCCAGTATGCCGTCTTTGTGGGGGCGATTGCGGCGCACCTGAGCTTTCTGGAGCAGCAGGGGGTGGCCCGCGTCGAGCTTGAGCTTGAAGGGCGGGGGTTGGTCTGGCGGAGGGCGTAGGGGCGGCTCGTCACGCATCAACTCCAACTGGTATAACCCACGGATTGTGCAATGCGCCACCGCGCAGCCGATACCCCCTCCCGATAGCAGTGGTCAATATCGGCGATATTCTTGTGAACCGAAGACGACAGCGAGGGGCCGAGACTCGTCGGGTATTCCGCTGGAAGCGCTCCTTCCAGCCTTGGAGACAGTGGGACTGTTGATAGCGGGGTATCCCCTGACAGGCGGGGGCATCCGAAGGTGGATCCTTCGAGGAAGAAAAACGACGATATACCCCTTCTGAATTGGGAGCTGAACAGGGAGCAGGAAGCACGTTTTGCCGACTATCTGCGAGCCAGCACGCTCCTGCTCGACTGCCTGAAGCTGGCGTATGTCTCGGACCGGGCGGCCATCGAGAACCGGCTGCTGCTGCCGCCTGCCACGGCGTAGGGGGACAGGAATGCCAACCCGCGACGGAGGGGGGCCGCGTTCTGTGCTAGAATAGATGTGGGGTCTTGATATGGTACAGATGGTACAGG
>DAOTUF010000122.1:0-6909 GCA_034437495.1 Chloroflexaceae bacterium
GCCCGGACTGCGGGGGGCGGATTGTGACCGAAACCTTCACCGATGCGAAGAAGCGGCGCGGCGAACGGATTGTCTGCAAGGGCTGTGGACGTAAATGGAAGGAAGCCTACCGGGACCGGGACTGATGCAAGGAAAGCAGACGGGGCAGGTAACGGTCTGCAAACCGGGAGCGAAGGGGGGAAGGTCAGGGGGGAGGGGTCAGGAACCGGCCGCTCCCTGACCCCCAACCTCGGGCCCGGGGCCACCGCCATCAGCACCACCACCGTTCTCACGGTTCTCACTATCAGGCGTGGTTGTCTGGCTATCGCGGTAGCCCCAGATAGAAACCGTGAGCTGGCGGGTCACGATGTCCGTGGTCAGCAGGAGCGGGTCAGACCGCGTATTGCGCCAGCGCAGGTCCACATCATAGGGGTTCTGGTAGCCGCGACCATCGTGCATAAAGACCGCCGAATCCATATCGGGCGGGTCGGTGAAGCCCGGAATGGCCAGCGAATGGGAATGGCGTTCGGTGACTTCCAACCCCACCTCCAGCACGGCGCGGTAGATGGCCGTCGAGAGGTGGCAAATGCCGCCGGCTATCACCTGCCCGATGCGCCCGTTGACGATACCGCTCCCCTCCACATAGCCCGTGCGAGGCGAAAGCTCACCCACCACGGCGAGAAACGAAACCTCCTCGCCAGGCAGTATCTTGAGTTGTTCGAACTGCCGCGCCGCCAGGCGAATGTTGCGGGCGTAGGAGGGAGCCGTCCCAAAATCCATGGTAGAGGTCCCGAGCACCACCAGCGGACGGGCCGGGGCAAGCGCCCGGGGTGGAAATTCCTGCTGCTGCACATAGTCCGTCCCTAGCGGCCCGAGCCAGAGCACGGGCGTCGCGCCGGGGTGGTCTAGCCGGTAGTGCAGCGCGACATGTTCGAAGTATTGCACGGTTGACCGTCTCCCCTGTGCATCCTGCTCGATAAAGGCTTCGCTGATGGGCGCTCCAAACACGGGGTGCCCCCCGTAGCGCTGCCAGAAGGGGCGAAAGGCGTGGCTGAGGTTGTGCCCGGTCGAGGGAAAATAGGTACTGACCTCCGCGGGGCCCGGCTCATGGCGGGCAAAGGCAGGTTCGCCCGACCGGTGCCGCATCATCAGGGTTCCCAGAGGCGCAACCCGGACCTGAGCGGAAGACTGGGGCAACATCTCCAGACGTGCGTGCTGGAAATACTGCACCAGCATGCCGTGTTCTTCCAGCACTTCGGTGATGGGGAGGCCGAAGATACTGTCATGGGCGTCGGAGAAGGCCAGGAACGGCCCCCCGACATTGTGCCCGGTCTCTTCAAAATACCGCGATGGGATGAGGAATTGCTCGGCGGGTGGTTCTGCCATCGCCGGGGCAGGGTGCAGCATCCCTTCCCCTCCCGCGCCCGGGCTGGCAAACACCCCGACGATGACGATGATGATGATGAGGACCAGACGGGGAAGCCAGCAGGCTGCCCGCGAGCATCCCTCCCCCAGGAGGGGTGCTGGCTCCGGTGTGCGGCGCGGCTTCAGGTGCATGGGACGTTCTCGTTCGCTATGCAATGCACTACGGGCGGGCTTCCTGCCGAAAAAAGGTTTCAATGGTCGCAAGCTCGTCTTCGCTCAACCGAAAGGTCGCGGCCCCTATCACCCCGTCCACCTGGGCCGGGCGGCGCACCCCCACGATAGCCGCGGTAACGGCTGGATGGTGCAACGTCCAGGCGATGGCGACCTCTGCGGGCGAGCGGTCGTGGCGGGAACCGATATCGCGCAGAAGCTCCACCAGCTTCAGGTTGCGCGTGATATCTGGCTCCTGAAACTGGGGGTGGTTGCGGCGAAAATCGTCGGGGGGAAAGGAAGCAATCCGCTCACGGGTCATGGCCCCCGACAGCAGGCCAAGCATCATAGGAGAATAGGCCAGCACCCCGATGGCATGCTGCTGGCAGTACCCCAGAATCTCGCCCTCTATCTCGCGGCTGAGCAGCGAATAGGGCGGCTGGAGCGAGGTCAGGGGAGCAATCGCCTGGGCCCGCTGCATCTGGGACACGTCGAAGTTCGATACGCCAATGAAGCGGACTTTGCCCTCCGCCTTCAGGTCGGCCATCGTGCTCCAACACTCCTCAATGTCTTCGAACGGGTCGGGCCAGTGAACCTGGTAGAGGTCGATGACGTCAAGCTGCAAGCGCCGCAGGCTGTCTTCGACTTCGCGCCGGATGGATGGCGCTTTCAGACTGCCGTAGGGGTTGCCTGCACTGTCCCAGAGCCGGGTACACTTGGTGAAGACGAGCGGGCGGTCGGAGCGCTCGCGCACGACCTGGCCCACCACCTCCTCGGCATGCCCCAACCCATAGACCGGCGCGGTGTCAATCCAGTTGAGGCCCAGGTCCAGGGCGTGGTGGATAGCCGCCATCGATTCGCGGTCATCTTGCGACCCCCAGGCATAGGCCCAACCGCTGCCCCCGATGGCCCAGGTCCCCACGCCAATGGGCGTGATATGAAGGTCACTCGTTCCGAGTTGGTTTCGTTCCATCTGCGTTCCGGTCCCCCTTTCCTGTTCTCTGCATCTAGATATCAATACATTAGAGATAGGACATGCACCACGCATCCCTGTTCAGATAGGGAAGGTATCACGGGGTACCATACCACACCCGGGACAGTTGGGCAAGCGCTCCGCTGGTGGTGAATTTCCTTTTGCTGTGGTACTATATCATGAGACATGATCAGAACTGTTGCAGAACGAGATGGCCCATGTCCTTTACCGGCTTTTCAACGGATGAGTTGATAGGTCTGCCACCTGAGTTTTTCACCGAGGTTTTGCCGTTTATCACGCTTCCCAGTGAACTCAAGGTGACGCTCCATGTCTTTTATCGGCTGAGCCGACAGCGCCGCCAGACCGTCCAGACCGTCCAGACCAACCAGCCCCGCCAGCCTCGCTCCCCCCGGATGATCCAGTGGGATGACCTGTATCATGATCGGGTGCTGCGGCAGAGTTTGCGGGCTATCTCGAAAGTGCGTTCCCCAGAAGAACTGCTGGAAGAGGGGGTCAATGCCGCTGTGCGACGGGCCACGCTCCTGCATCTGGCGCAGCCGGGCGATGGTCGCGTTATCAACTGGTATCTGGTCAACACGGCAGCCAACCGCACCTGGGTCGAGCACATCGGGCCCGGGTGGGAGGGACAGGCGACAGCGGGGGTGGCTCCCGAACAGCGCCCGTCTGTGCTGGCGCTCTATGAACAAAATATCGGCTTGATTACCCCGTTGCTCCTCGATGAGCTGCGCGAAGCCGAAGAACGCTACCCGCACCAGTGGCTTGAAGAAGCCATCCGCGAGGCCGTCCGTTCGAATGTGCGTTCATGGCGATATGTCCGCAAGGTCCTGGAGAGGTGGGAAAGCGATGGACAAAGGGATGCGGCGGATCGGGTGGAGCGACATCGCCCGATTGATGTCGAAAAATACACCAGCGGAGCCTTCGGCAGGCCCTTCCGCCTCGGGAGCGACACCGGCGATAGCTGAGGCCAGGGGAGGGCAGGCGCGGGACTGGCCCTGGACCGCTCCTGACCCCTCCGTCTCACCAGACGATTGCCCCATCTGCAAGGGGGCGGGCTACTATGTCCTTGACGAGCCAGTGGAGAGTCCCAATTTCGGGGTGCTGATGACCTGCCCCTGCAAGCTGGAAGAAAAGGAACGGCGATCCCGAGAAGAAGTGCATCGGTTGAGCAACCTGGCTGATTTTGCCGACAAGACCTTCGAGACCTTCGACCAGACCATCCCTGGCGTTGAAGGAGCCTGCGAACGGGCCTCTGTCTATGCGCAAAACCCGAAAGGGTGGCTCATCCTGTTTGGCAACTACGGCTGCGGCAAGACCCACCTCGCGGCCGCCATTGCAAACTACGCGCTGAAGTATACCATCCACCAGGTCATCTTTGCCAGCGTGCCAGACCTGCTGGACCACCTGCGGAGCACCTTTGGTCCCACCAGCGAAGTGGGGTATGATGCTGTCTTTGAGCGCATCCGCAATATTCCCCTGCTCGTTCTGGACGACCTGGGCACCGAAAACACGACTCCCTGGGCGCGAGAAAAGCTTTACCAGATTATCAATCACCGTTATAATGGAAGGCTACCTACCGTCATTACGAGCAACTGCAAACCAGAGCACATTGAGCCGCGCATCTTTTCTCGGATGACTGACTATGCCCTGTGCGAAGAGCTGATAATGATTAACGCCGGCGATTATCGGAAGCGGAGCCTGGACCAGCGTGTGCGCCGACGCAAGCGCCCCTGAGCCACCGGGCAGGCCAATGGCTCAGGGGGCCAACCTGGTTACAGGATGTTACGACCCTCGAACCAATTTCAAATCGGAGAAACGTTCAGGTAGATGCAAATACGGAAGAGGAAGGAGCTTGTGCTACGGTGAGACAACACCAAAGAGAAGCATTCGCAAATCCGAAAGATTATGTGCTTGAAGGAAGGATGGTTCGATGGCGTTCGGGTCTCTGGGTCCTGATGATAAAAGGCACAGGAGCCGCTTGCTCAGGTGCAGGGAGCCTCTCACCATTCGGGAGGGTCAGGGCACGCTACCCCGCCACCCCCCCGGGGTCGCCCCAGAAAAGCCCGGCTATCGAAACTGTGCTTCATTCCCAGACCAGAAGGTGATGGCGATGAAGGAATCAACAGAAGTCCAACTGTTTCGGCAGGCCATACAGGTATTGAAGAAAGGTGATCGGGCGACCGCCCGCCAGTTGATGCGGCAGGTGTTATTGGAAAACCCCCGCTACTCACCCGCATGGCTGTGGATGAGCGAACTGGTGGATAGTATCGAGCAGAAGCGGGAGTGTCTGGAACGAACACTCGCGCTTGATCCGGCCAACGAGCCAGCCCGGAAGGGGTTGGAACTGCTGCGGCTCCAGGAGGTTTCCGAGGCGATGCCAGAACCGTCGCCTTCCGACCCCCAACTGAGCGCGGACACCGAGCAGCACCAGGCGCGGCGGCTTGGCGAATACCTCATTGAGCGGCAGATTATTACGGCGTCTCAGCTGGAAAAAGCCCTGAACGAACAACGGCTCGTGCATAGCAGTTTGCAGGGGGCGCGGGTCCCCCTGGGCGATATGCTCATCAAGCTCGGTATGCTGACCCCTCAGATGCTCGCGACTATCCTGGTCGAACAGCAGCAGCACCGGATGGGAGCCGTCGAAGGGCAATCCCCGGAGTATCTGGGCGAATACCTGGTAACAAAGGGCATTATCACCAAGCGGCAGCTCGAAATGGTGCTGGCAGAGCAAATCCGCCAGCGCCAGATAGGGAGAAAAATGCTGCTCGGGGAACTGCTCATTCGCGCCGGCTACATCACCCCGGGGGCGTTGGATTCGGTCCTGGAGCAGCAGCGGAGCGATGTGTTTCGTCGGTTCGGCTTTGGAGAAGACCAGGACTATGAAGATGAAGATGAAGATGAAACGTAGAGATGGAATGTGAGATGTGATATGAAGCGTGAGAGGAGCGACCAACGTATTGCACCATGGTATACCATTATCTTTCCGTCACCGATCTTTCACGTCCTGCCACTGAAGCGCTCTTGAAGCGTGCGCGGGATTTGAAACACGAATGGCAGGGCGGTGGTCATCCCACCCCCACCCTGCAAGGCAAGACCCTGGCCCTGGTCTTCGAAAAGCCGTCTCTGCGGACGCGGGTGGCCTTTGAAGCGGGGATGGCGCAGCTTGGAGGGTATGGGAGCTACCTTTCGGCCAACGATATTGATATGGGAGGGCGCGAGAGCGTCCCCGACGTGGCCCGCAACCTGAGCCGCTGGGTCCAGGCCATCGCTGCGCGGGTCTTCCGCCACGCCACGGTTGAAGAACTGGCCCGCTACGCGACCATCCCCGTTATCAATGCGCTCTCCGACGAGGAACATCCCTGTCAGGCGCTCGCCGATATGCTCACCATCCTCGAACACCGTGGGACCCTGGAGGGGGCTTGCCTGGCCTACGTGGGCGACAGCAACAACGTCTGCCACTCCCTGATGCTGCTCGGGGGTCTCCTGGGCATCCAGGTGCGGGTAGCGTGCCCACCGGAATACTGCCCCGACCCGGACTTTGCGGCCCGGGCCAGACGGCTCGCTGCCGACCACGGGGGGACGCTGCACATCACGACGGTGCCCGACGAAGCCGTGGAAGGAGCCGATGCGGTCTATACCGATGTGTGGGCCTCGATGGGGCAGGAACACGAAGCCTCGCGCCGCCGCCTCACCTTCAAGTCGTACCAGGTCAATGCCCCGCTGCTGGCGCAGGCCCGTCCCGATGCCCTGGTGATGCACTGTCTGCCGGCGCATCGGGGAGAAGAGATTACTGCCGATGTCCTGGAAGGCCCCCAGTCGGTGGTGTTCGACCAGGCCGAAAACCGGCTGCACGTCCAGAAAGCGTTGCTCCTGACGTTGCTGAATCTGTAGATCAACGACGTACTGACGTACTGACGCAATGATGCAATGATGCAATGACCCGGAATACCAGAACCGACACCAGACACCGAAGTGATTGGAGAAGCTAGCTATGCCAGGGAACCGCGCAATTTATGACCGGGCGATGCAGCAGGGCCGTGAAGCTGCTCGCCAGAACCGATGGGACGAAGCCCTCAAGAATGCAGGCCGGGCCCTTCAAGAGTTTCCACAGGAAATTGATGCTCGCACGGCTGTGGCCGTGGCCCTCTTTCACACCGGCAAGCTCGACAAGGCACTTCAGTTCTTCGAAGAGCTGCGCACCGGCGACCCCAACAATCCCTTTTTCCTCGAATACGTCGCCCGGACCCAGGAAGGTCAGGGGAACATTGACGCGGCGGTGGGGACCTACGGGCTTCTGGCAGACCTGCACCAGAAACGCAAAGCCCCGGCCCGAACGATCAAAGCGCTCTATGAGGTGCTGCGCC
>DAOTUF010000123.1:0-2324 GCA_034437495.1 Chloroflexaceae bacterium
GGTGGGCGACGAGGTGCCGATTGTGGGGGTGGTGATGGCTCCGCTGTCGCTTCCCATCATGCAACTGGGGTTTGAACGCTATATCGAACTGATGCATGAGCGGCCAGAGCTGTTTGAACGCCTGATGCGCGTCAACGAGGCATTTTGTGTAGCATGGGCCAATGCACAGCTTGAGGCAGGCGCAACGGCTATCGGCTATTTTGACCCGGTGTCCTCTCCGACCATCATCCCCCGCGACCACTACCGGCAAACGGGCTTCCCCCTGAACCAGCGCGTGCTCGGGCGTATCCAGGGACCTACCGCGACGTTGCTCGCCTCCGGGCGGGTGCTCCCCATCCTGGGCGATATCCTGCAAACGCCGACCACGATGGTCGGAGCGAGCACGCTGGAAGACCTGGCCGAGATGAAGGCCGCGTGTCGGGGACGAGCAACGGTGGTGGGCAACCTGAATGCCATTGAGATGTGCCGCTGGACCCCAGAGCAGGCCGAGGCCGAGGTCAAACGAGCGATTGCCGCCGCCGCGCCGGGTGGGGGGTTTATCCTGTGCGACAACCATGAAATCCCCTATCAAGTTCCGGGAGACACCTTGCATACGATAGTCGAGGCGGCAAAACAATGGGGGAACTACCCGTTAGATTGGGTACCGCATGAAGCAGCAGACGTTGGGCATCGTGGTATGCGAGGACTATCGCCATGAAGTGGAAGCGGTACTGAAGGATGGTCCGTATCCCGATGTTCGGGTTATCGTGTTCCAACCACCAGGGAAAGGCGCTCTTGCCGAAGCATCAGAGGTGCAGCTTGCGGTGCAACAGAGTGTGGACAGGTGTACCGATACCTGTGTGATAGGCGGAACGTGCCTGGTGCCGTGGGCAACACCCGGCGCCGGCCCCGACCAGGTAGCCGGGTATTGCCACGAGCACTGCGCGGGGATGCTGGCAGACGCGGCCCTGGTTCGGCACTACCGCCAGGACGGGGTCTGGGTCCTGTCCCCCGGCGAACTCACCCGCTGGTTGGCGCACCTGCGCGATAATGACCGTGATGACTGTGATGACCGTGATAACCCTGATGACAGCAATGTTTGCGCCGCAGCGCGGGCGTGCGCTGGCGATGGTCCCACGGGGGTGGTCGTGTTCGACACCGGGCTTCGCCCGAATATCGGCACGCTCCTCCGTGAGTGGAGCGAAAGAACCCGCCGGCCCGGCACGATAGTCCCGGTCGGGTTGGGGTTTTTCCGGCTGTTCCTGCACAACATCATCCTGGAATGGCGGCAGAAACGCCAGCGCGAAACCTCCCACGCTGAACTGACCCGTACCCAACAGCATCTCGCCAACTACGAGATGATTCTCGATCTGGTGGGCGAGATGACCGGCATGCAGAGCGAAGCGGAGGTGATTGATACGATCTTTGAACTCTTCACGATGATGTATGCCCCACGCAGCCAGGTCTATGTTCCCTTCAAGGAGATGACGCCGGGTATCGCCCGGACTCGCCCCCCGTTGCGACCCGTCAGTGAGGCAATGAAACAGCAGATGGCGGGACTGACCAGCAACTATACCTGGACAGAATCGGGGGCAGGGTTTATTCTCCGCATTGCCCACCAGGAGGAGTTGCTTGGGGTCATCCAGGTAGATGAGTTTGCGTTTTCGGAATACCGTGAGCAGTATCTCAACCTGGCGTTGACCCTGGTGCGGGTGTGCGGGCTGGCTATCAAGAATGCCCGCACCTATGAGCAACTCAAGTCGGCTCTGGATGAATTGCGGGCCTTGATGGACCAGTTGAGCCGGGCGAGAGATGCCGCTGAGTCGGCAAACCAGGCCAAGAGCGAGTTTCTGGCGAATATGAGCCACGAAATTCGCACGCCGTTGAATGCGATTATTGGCATGACCGATCTGCTGCTCGACACGACCCTCAGCCCCGAACAGCGCGATTACATCGAGACGGTGCATATGAGCGGTCACGCGCTGCTTTCGATCATCAGCGATATTCTCGACTTCTCCAAGATTGAGGCTGGCAAGTTGGAGCTTGAATATCTTCCCTTCTCGCTGCGGGTGTGCGTCGAAGAGGCGCTGGACCTGGTGGCGCTGAAGGCCGATGAACACCATCTCAACCTGGCCTATCACTTCGACGCCCACACCCCGGAGCATATCATAGGCGACATAGTGCGCGTGCGGCAGGTCCTCTTCAACCTCATCAGCAACGCAGTCAAGTTCACCGAGCGCGGCGAAGTCGTCGTGACGGTTGCGGGCCGGTGGTTGGGGGACGGGGGGCCGAAGACGGGGTTCCGGGGTGGGGGAATGGGGATCGGGGCTGATGGGACAGATAAC
>DAOTUF010000124.1:0-4620 GCA_034437495.1 Chloroflexaceae bacterium
GGGTGAGGGGGGGGAGGATGGGGGGGGGACTCTTGTTCTTCCCCATCCTCTTCGTAGCGCTGCTGCTGAATGTCCACACCTTCTTTGTGGCGATGCCAACCAACCCCGAAGTCTGGCGGGCATTCTACCCCGTCCACACGCGCATGGGGGCGTATATCCGAACGCTGGCAGATGAGGAAGGCCCGCAGGCAGCCGCGCAGGTATATGTTCCCGCGAACCTGGCCGACAACGCTGTGCTGCGCTACCTGACCCACGGCCTGCCCGTGCAGACGTTTCGCCTGCCCGAAAACGGCGTGCCCGGAGAGGGAGCAAACGAGGACCATACGGAGCCTGAGCAGGGGGTTACGCTGTCGCGCCCGGCGGCTCCGGGAGCACGCTTTCTCCTTTCGGGCTATGCTACGCCGCAAGAACGAGCCGCCTTTGTGCGCTCCGCTGGCCTTGCGCTGGGGCCGGTCCGGGCCGGTCCCCTCCTGCCCGATGGCAAAACCCCCTCCTTTTTCGTGTACCAGGTCGTGTCATCATCATCATCATCATCATCATCATCATCATCATCATCATCATCATCATCATCATCATCATCATCGTTATCAGAGGAACCATGATCCGCAAACCGCTCTATCTCTGGACCGCGCTGGCGCTGCTGGTGCTGGTGTTCGGCGTGCTGACCGCCGCCTACGCCGTGCGCCCGGCGGTGGCCGTTGACGTTGGGAACTACTACGACTCGATATTTCTCACGGGCTTTCACGACCGCGAGGTGGACGGGGACCGTCCGGGCACAGCGTGGGACTGGCCAGCGGGTCAGCGCCGCCTGACGCTCCCCGGTGGGCGCACTGGTGAATGGATAGCGACCGTCTATGCGGCGGAGGGGCAGCCTGATGATGCCCTGAAGGGGCTTGCCCTGTCGGTCAATGGTACGCGGGTGGACCTTCCGCGGACGGGGTGGCGCTCCTTTGTGGCGCTCATCCCGCCCGACCTTGCCGCTGCTCCCACGCTGGCGCTGAAGCTGGAACCGGGGCTGCGGCAGGGGCCGGAGCCACCGACGGGGTTGGCCGGGCGCGTGGTGTTCCAACCTGCCCGCACCTACCGTTGGACGCGTGGAGAGGGCATGGTTCATCTGCCGGGCCTGGGGGGTGGCTCCTGGAACCTCAAGCTGGAGACCATCACAGCCCACCCGGACGGCTCCCCGACCGATGCGCATATCTTTGCAAATGACACCCTTCTGGCGACCCTTCCAGACAGCCACGAGCTGCGCCGCGTCAACCTGCTGGTGCCGTCTGAGGCGATGCAAAGCGGCAGCCTGGACGTGACCATTCGGGCGAATACCTTTACCTCCGATGACCCGCGCCCCCTGGGGGTCTTCGTGTCCGAGGTGCGGGTCGCGCCATTGGAGCGCGACCGGGACGGCGCTATCGGGTTGCCGCTGCTGCCGCCGTGGGGTGTGCTCTTCTCCTGTACCGTGCTGTTCCTGGCGCTCTCTGCCTGTCTGCTCAGTATGACCGGGCGTACCCTGGTGGCGGGGCTGGCGGTGGTGGCGCTGCTGGTGCTGACCGGGTGGGCGCTGGTGGTTCACCGCTTCCCGACCACGGTGATGCTGCCGAGGCTGGCGGTGCTGGCGGTCTGGAGCCTGGTGCTGCTGACGGGGTTGCGTCCGCTCCTGACGCTGGCGTTCGATGTGCTGGTATCGCAACCTCCCCCTTCCGCTCCGAATGGCTGCGCCTCGACCGACACGGGTGGCGGGGAGGGTGGGCGACCCTCCCTGGTCAATACGCTGCTGCTCATCTTCTTTGTTGGCTACTGGCTCAAGGCAGGGGGGATGCTCTTTCCCTACTTCATCGGTATTGACATTCACTGGCACATGGACCGGGTGCGCCACATCCTCAGCGGTGGCCTTCCGCTCTACTATGGCACGAACAACCCGCTGAATGAGTCCACGATGCCGCTGGCGGAGTGGGGGCCGGACCGCCCGGTGATACCCTATTCGCCCTACTACCACATCGCCATGGCGGGAATGGTGGTGCTGCCGTGGTCGCTGGAGATGAGCGCCAATATGGTCAGCGTGCTGCTGGAGTGCAGCCGTGTGGTGCTCATTGCGCTCGTGGTGCGTGCGAGTGGACTGAGCACCCGCACGGCGCTGCTGGCGTCCCTCCTCTATGCCCTGCTCCCAGTCAATTTTTTGCTGCACTCGTGGGGCAACGCTCCAACGACGACCGGTCTGTGGTGGACCTTTGCCACGACGGTGGGTATTCTGGTCATGTGGCAGCGGCTGCCCCGTCCCGTCCCCTTTCTTATCCTGATGGCCCTCTTCCTGGGAACCTTCCTGTTCTATACGGTAGCTGGTGCATTCATGGGGGCGTTTCTGGTGCTGTTTACGCTGGCGGTGTGGTGGAGCCGGGCAGGTTCCCAGGGGTTGCGCCCGATGTGGGGGGCGGCGCTGGCTGCGATGTTCCTGGTCATTCTCATCTACTACGGGCAATATATTGGCCCGGTGATGGAGCAGACTATCCCCTACTTTGTCCGTTCGTTCACCAGCAGCGCCGAGGAGATTGGCAAGGTCGGCGAGTCATTCGGGACGTATGTGGTGCGTCACCAGCGGTTGTGGGGGTATGGTCTGCTCGTGCCGCTCGTGCTGACCACTGGATGGACGCTGGCGTATGGTGTGAGGCTCTGGCGCAGGCCGCTGCGCGGGGAGGATGAGCGAGGGGTGGGTTTGCTTTGGGCCGCCATCAGCGCGTGGATGGCGGTTACGCTGGCCTTTTTCTTCCTGGGGTCCAAGGTTTCGATGATTGACAAACACTTTTTTGCCAGCATCCCCTATGTGGTCATTGCCAGCGCCATCGTGCTTGACCGTCTCTGGGAGCGGGGATGGCTCGCTCGAACGGTGGTCGGAGGGTGGTATGCCTACCTTGGTGGGTCGGCGCTGCACCTGTGGCTGATGCGCATTGCAACGGTGCAGCAGTGAACCCGACGCATTGGTGCTCCGGGTAGTCCTCTTCAGATGCTCTCTTCGGGTGAACGATAGTTCTCTCGGGATATTGTCTCGCAGGTGATCCAATCCCCTGCGCCTACCGCACCGTCCACTTGCCCACCGGCAGGGACTTCGGGGGGTTGTTGACCCGCACCACGACCCGGCCCTCGTGGTTGTCGGCCCCATCCTCATCGCCAGAGGGGAGCAGGACCACCCCGCCATTGGCGGCAACAGCGCGGACCTGGAGCGTGTGTGTTCCGTTGCGCTCCTTCGTTGTGTCCCACCCCCAGACAAACCCCTCGTTTCCACGCTCCTGCTCATCCCCATTTTCAGGCTCACCGTCTGCCAGTTCGCCTCCCCACGGATAGCCGTATTCGGCTGTCCCACGGAAGGTGTCGTCTATCCAGATTTCGACCCGCTCAATGTGGCTCCCATCTACCCGAACCCACCCGCTGATGACCCGCGTATCTCTGAGCATCTGCCCATCAAGCTGGCTCTCAATGGCTCCGTAGGGGTTCTGCACGTCCACGGTGATATCGGTGATGGACGGGTCGTGGGCAAGGGGAAGGATGGCGCGGTTCCCGTTTGCGGCTACAGCCCGCACCTGGAGCCGGTGCGGGCCGTTGGGTTCGCCGCGTGTGTCCCAACTCCACCGAAACCCGCAGTCTCCTGCACCATCCGGGGCGGCTGTCGCTTCCCCGGCTGCTCCCCCTTCCAGGGGCAGCCCGTAGGCAGCCACCTGGCGGAGGGTCCCATCAATCCAGATTTCAACTCGCGCCACCTCGCTCTTGCGAATGCTGGCCCACCCGCTGACCTTGACCGTGCCGTTGACCGGTGAGCCGTGGTGCGGCGTGGCAACCAGACCTTCGAGCGGCCACACCTCGGCGGTAGCGTAGGAGGGGGGGTTGGTCATCCAGTAGTCATTGAGACCAGAGAAGAAGCCATTCGCAGCGTTCGGGTCGGGGTAGTGGTGGTGCTTCAAGTGGATGTCGTAGGGGTCCACCCACCCGTTCTCCAGCGACATCAGCCCGAAGTGGAGGTGGATACCCGTGCCACCCGTCCCCGTGTTGCCCGCAAAGCCAAGGAACTGCCCCCGCTTCACAAAGACGGTGTTTGAGCGGTCGCCCAGGGGGATACCATCGGCAATGGTGTCCAGGTGCCCGTAGTAGGTGTAGTAGGTTTTCCCCTGCACCTGGTGGCGAATGAACACGCGGTGCCCGTACCCCTGCACGCATCGCCCTGTTTTTTGCGTCTGCGTCAGGGCGCGGGTTTCGGCGTCGTCGCGGTCGCCGCAGGCATAGCCATCGGCAGCGGCCAGCACAGGGAAGCGGCTGAAGTCGTTGGTTCGGTCGGTCGTACCGGGGTCGTGGTAGCGGTAGTAGTCCACCCCCGAATGGAGACCGCCACCGTCGTAGTACCACCCGGAAAGCAGCGCCATCTGCGGGTCGGGCGAAAAGGGCAGGGTCAGAAATTTCGGGACGTTTTTCAGTTCGGTCGAGAGCGAACCGGCCATCCCTCCCGGAGGCGGAGGAGCCGGGGGCGGCTCAGGACCCGGTACCGGGTCAAGGTCGAGGTGTGGTGCAGCCACCGGCGGGGGGAGAAATTCCATGGTTGGGGAGGGCACAGCAGGAATGGGGGAGGGGTCGGGGGGCAGG
>DAOTUF010000125.1:0-4676 GCA_034437495.1 Chloroflexaceae bacterium
GAAAGGACCCTCTCGCACCTGCTGGAGCTTCAACAAATCCTGGCCGACACGGTGGTCACGCGCTTTCCCCAGGCTCCCCTCGCCCTGGTGAACCACATCCACCGTGTGCAGCAGCCGGCCCGCCTCCGCGACCTGATTAGCGTGGCGCTTCGTGCTCCAGACCTGGAGGAGTTTGAGCGTCAGGTGCAGCAGGCCGCAGAGACCGCATAGGAGCACCCACCATGCACACGGACCTTCCGCTCAAACGGCTCACAGCCCTGCGCGGGGCCGACTTGCTGGCCCTGTTTGGCCTGCCCGACGCATCACTTCCAGGCGAGTCTTTTGGGAGGCTTCAACCCGGTAGATGACATAAAAACCTTGCCGAAACCAGCGGGGCATGTTACCATAAATTCGGGTCTGCCTCTCATTGATGGCTGTTTGCAAAAAACCTACCCCTGGAGGAGAAATGATGCCTTACCGAACGATTTGCATTGCTGCTATCCTGGTCCTGGGTCTGGGGTTGTTCTCCCTGCTTTCGCCCCCCCCCGCCCACGCTGAGCCGCGCTGCTTCCCCGAAGCTGCACCCGCCATCACCCACTGTATTGATGGCCGTTTTCGAAGCTACTGGGAGCAGCAGGGAGGGCTGCCGGTGTTCGGCTATCCCTTGAGCGCCCCCTATGAGGAGCACACCGAAGCCGGACCGATGACCGTGCAGCTTTTTGAACGGGCCCGCCTGGAGCGTCACCCGAACAACCCACCTCCCTACGATGTGCAGTTGAGCCACCTGGGACGGGAGGTCCTGGCCATGCAGGGAGAAGCCACCCCTTCCCCTCAGTCGCCGCAGCCGGGGTGTCTCTTTTTTGCCCAGACCGGTCAGAATATCTGCCCGCCCTTTTTGCAAGCCTGGCGCAGTTCGGGCATCGAACTGGGGGACGCAGGCATCAGCGAACAGGAAAGCCTGTCCCTGTTCGGGCTGCCCCTCACGCCAGCCCGGACCCAGACACTTCCCAATGGGCAGAACGTGACGGTTCAGTGGTTTGAGCGGGCCCGGCTTGAAGACCATGGGTCGCGCGGCATACTCGCGGGACTCCTGGGACACGAGGTGGCTGACCACATCGAGGTTGATGCTCCCGCTCCGGCTCCGGCGTGGTCCAACCCCCACGCCCTCCCCCAGGAGCCGGGTGGCTTTATCGAGGTATCAGGTTCCAAACTCACCCGCCTGGGGCAGGTCGTGCGGTTAAAAGGTGTCAATTACTACCCGCAGTGGCGGCCCTGGAGCGAGATGTGGGATAAGTGGGATGGTTCCCAGATGGAACGGGAGCTGCGCCTGGCGCGTGACCAGCTTGGGGTCAATGTCGTTCGCATCCTGCTGCCCTATGGAGTTTCGGGGGATGGCAACGTTGACAACAAGATTATCCGTCGGTTGCGGGAAATATGTGACATTGCGGGCCGCCTGGACATGCGCTTGATTGTGACCCTGTTCGATTTTTACAATACCTTCCCGCCCCCCGGTAGTCCCACCGAACAGGAGAATTTCGAATACCTCCGCACGCTGCTTGGCAATTTCACCGGCGACGACCGTATCCTGGCCTGGGATATCCACAACGAACCCGACCACTACGAGAAGTGGCAGGAAGGAGATGTGGATGACGTGTTGATGTGGCTTGGTCGGATGGCCGATGAGATTCACCGCATTGCACCGAACCAACTAGTGACAGTGGGGATGGGGCAGTACCACAACCTCTGGCGACCGGGACCGGACGGTCGGCGGGTGATAGACTACAGCGATATCGTAAGCGTGCATATCTACAACCCGCCCGACGCAGCCCGCCAGCTCTGGGAACTGGCCAACCACACCTCAAAGCCCATCATCCTGGAGGAGTTTGGCTGGCCGAGCGGTCCTCCCTGCTCCTACCCTACCTACAACGAAGCCCACCAGGAGCAGGTCTACCAGCAAATTTTGTCGGCAGCCGAGGGGCGGGTCGAGGGGGTGTTTGCCTGGACCCTGCGGGACTTCGACGCCGGACCGACGACCCGATGGGACACCCGCGAGGAATACTATGGCCTGGTGCGACCAGACGACAGCCTGAAACCAGCAGCCTTTGTCTTTCGGACCTACCCCGCCGCGCCACTCCCGAGCCAGACGCAGGTGGCGTATGAACCATACCCGAGCAACATTCGGGACCTCAAAGGGTCGGGAGCGCCAGAACTGGTGGAGGCCAGTGGGCACTATGTCAAGAGCTGGTTCCGCCGCGCCTGGGAGAACTTCGGCGGGCGGGGCAGCCTGGGGTTGCCCCTGAGCGAAGCGTTCGTACGCCCGGAAGATGGGCGTGTCGTGCAGTATTTTGAGGCGGCGGTGCTCGAACTGCACGATGATGCCACGGAAGCACCGGGTTTCTACGAGCTTCCCGTCCACGAACAGATTATGCGCGTCATCCGTCCGGTGAGCCTGGGACGAGACTATACGCAGGGGCACACCTTCGCTCCCCCCGAGCCGGCCCCCCCGGAGGCTCGCCACTTCCCAGAGACCGGCTACCGCGTCAAAGGCTCGTTCTGGTCAACCTACGAAAACCTGCTTGGCCCCTGGCGTTTCGGGGCCGCGCTCTCCAACGAAATCGTTGAGGACGTGAATGGGATGCCCATCACCGTCCAGTATTTCGAAAAGGGCCGCCTGGAACTGAACCCCTCCCACAACCTGGTCATTCCGGGGCAGATGGGGCGGAAGGCGTGGGAAGACCGCTGTCTTTCGGTTCAGTGAGGGGGGAAGCAACACCATCCCCACCCCCATCACCAGGACCACCGTTGTCCAGGAGCGACCGGAGCGCCGCCCGCTGCGCTCCGGTCCCGAGCACCGCCAGCATCTCCCCCCCTCCGAGCACATGGTCGGGGCCGGGGTTGGGCACCATGGCTCCCTCCTGCAAGGTCGCCACAATAAAGGCCCCGGTGCGCTTCCGCACCGCCACGGCTTCAATGGTCTGTCCGGCCACAGTGCTTATGGAGGGAACCGTCATCCACTCAATTTCCAGCGAACGGTTGGCATGTTTCAGGTTACGCAGTAGCTCCATACTGCGCCCTGATGTAGTCGTGGCACAGATAGGTGCGTACAGTTCGCTGTGAACGGCGTCACTGAAGCGCTGAATATCGGTCGGAGAGACCTGGAAATGCACGAGCACCTGGCGCATCATCTCCAATCCGGCTTCAAACTCGGGCTGCACAATGCCGTGGACACCGATAGTCCGTAGTTCGTTAAGCTGTTCCAGGCTCCCCGCCCGTGTCACGATGGAAAGGTGGGGGTTGACCTGAAGTGCCCGGGTCGCCACCAGTTGGATCCCCACTGCATCCGCCACGGTGACGAGCAGCAGACGGGCCCGCCGCACCCCGGCGGCCTCCAACATCATTTCGCTGGTCGCATCCCCGAAGATGATGGGGTATCCCGCCGCCTTCCCCTGCTCCATAACCCGGTGGTTCAGTTCGATAATCATGAAGCGCAGCCCCACCCGTCGTATCACCTCCGTGGCGGCACTGCCAATCCGCCCGTAGCCTACCACAATCACGTGGTCGCGCAGGTCTTCGTGGGGCAGGTTGAAGGTGCTGAGCGGCTCCCGGGGGGCGTAGCGCTGCAAGAGGCGGTGCATCGGCACTGCTGCCCGCGAGAGAAACGGCGTCAGCATCATCGTGACAACGGCGGTCGTCAGCACCAGGGCGTAGAGGTCGTCCGAAATGGCCGGGGGGTCAAGGGAGACGCCCACCCGCGCCAGCACAAACGAAAACTCACCGACCTGGAACAACCCCAGACCAATGATAAAGGGGGCGCTGTTGGCGTAGCCGAAGAGCCGGGCGATTGTGCCGAAAATCAGGCTCTTGCCCACGACCACCAGCGCCACCGCCGTCGCCACCCACCCCAGGTTGTCAAAGAGAAACCCCGGGTCAAAGAGCATGCCTACGGAGGCGAAGAAGAGCAGGCCAAAGATATCGCGGAGGGGGATAACATCGCTCAACGCCTGGTGGCTGTAGTCCGACTCGCTCAGCACCATCCCCGCCACGAACGCCCCGAACGCAAACGAGAGACCCGCCAGGTAGGTGGCATAGCCTATCCCCACCCCGATGGCAATAACCGAGAGCAGAAACAGTTCCCGCGAGTTCCAGCTGACAATCAGCCGCAGCAACCGCGGCATCACCCGCGTGCCAACAATAATCATCGCGGCCAGAAACAGCGCTGCCTTGCCCGCGGCAAGGACCAGTTCCAGCGGCAGGCTGCCGCCCTGGGGGTTGCTGAGCATCGGCAGCATAATCATCATGGGCACCACCGCCAGATCTTGCATGATGAGCATACCAATCATCACGCGGCTTGCCAGCGTGCCGAGCACCCCCCGCGCCATCAGCGTTTTGAGGATGACCATGGTGCTGGAGAGGGAGATGAGCGACCCGAACCAGAGCGACTCGCGGAGACTCCAGCCAAAGAGGTAATACCCTATCATAGAGCCAAAGGCAATGGTTACAAGAATCTGGATGGGAGCGCCAATCAGGGCGACCTGACGCACCGGCTGAAGCTCCTTGAGCGAAAATTCCAGCCCGAGCGCAAACAGCAGCAGCGCCACGCCAATCTCCGACAGCAGTTCAATTTCATGCACATTGCCGATGATGGAGCCGGGCGTGTGGGGACCGACCAGGATACCCGCCAGAATGTAGCCGAGCAG
>DAOTUF010000126.1:0-5995 GCA_034437495.1 Chloroflexaceae bacterium
TCAACGAGGTGGTGCGGCAGATTGGATACAAGGCCAGACAGGTGGTCAGGGTTGATTCGTTCTACCCATCCAGCAAGACGTGCAACGAATGTGGTTGTATCAATCACAACCTGACTCTGAGTGACCGCACCTGGGGTTGCCCAGCGTGTGGGGCCACGTTAGATCGTGACCTGAACGCGGCACAGAATATCCGAGACGAAGGGATACGGCTTGTCAGTACCTAGACTGACCGTCCCCGGCAGTGGCTACGTCGGGACGTAAAAGACGCCTGTGGACTGCGTGTCAGACGCTCACTTGAGAGCGCCGTGCAGGTCGAAGCAGGAATTTCGGAAATGGACAAAGCGTACGTTCGAGTACATTTGAACACGGAGAAAGTAGCAGGAAACAGCTCATGGCTCCAGCAAACCTTGGCCTTGATATTGACGGCACTATCCTTGGGCACACCACCCTGAGCGAGGTAGACGGCCCCTCCGGTCGTCTCAGCTATTGCGGATACGACCTCCACGACCTCGCCGCCCACGCCCGGTGGGAAGAGGTGGTCTACCTGCTCTGGTATGGCGAACTCCCCACCCGGGCGCAGCTTGACGACCTGCTGGAACGATTTGCAGCGGAACGCCCCCTGACCGAAGAGGAAATGCAGCTGCTCCGCACGCTGCCCGCCGAGGATCCCGGGCACGGGATGGACGCGCTCCGAACGGTCGTCTCTGCGCTGGCCTCGCTCCAACCCGATAGCCTCATGCGGGAGGATACTATCCTGGATGCGGGGCTGCGCCTGACGGCAAAGCTCCCCACCCTGCTCACTACGTGGGTCCGTCTGCGCAACGGGCAGGAGCCGGTCTACCCGGACCCGACCCTGGGGCATGCGGCCAACTTCCTGCTGACGCTCCACGGCACCCCGCCCGACCGCACCGCGGTGCAGGCGCTTGACACCTACCTGGTCATCCTGGCCGAAAACGGCCTGAATGTTTCAACCTTTGTGGCCTGCGTGGTAGCCAGCACGCGCAACGACCTCTGCGCTGCCATCACTGCCGCCCTCGCCACCCTCAAAGGTCTCTTTCATGGGGGAGCCAACGAACACGCCATGCGGACCTTTCTTCAGATTGGCACGCCCGAAAACGCCGCGGCCCATATCGAAGGGATGGTCGAGCGCAAGGAGCGGATGATGGGCATCGGGCACCGCGTGTTCGAAGTGGAGGACCCGCGGGTGCGCCACATGCAGCGACAGTCAGCAGCGCTGGCCGCCCGCCCCGGCGCGGACACCACCAGCCACGCAATAGCCGAACAGGTTGCCCACATCATTCGCAACCACCCCTACTACCAGGCGCGTCAACTCTACCCGAATGTTGAGTTTTACAGCGCCTCGCTGCTCTATCAGCTTGGTCTGCCCGTTGACTGCTTTACGGCAGCATTCGCCTGTGCCCGTATGCCCGGCTGGATTGCGCACATCCGCGAACAGTTGACCAACCGGCGGCTGGTTCGCCCCGAGGCCGCCTATGTCGGTGCGGAGGCACGGCCTTTTGTCCCCCTGGATGCACGATGATAACAATGCTGCGAAGAGACCCACTAACGGGTGTGCTGGTGGCGGGGTGCGGCCTGATGGTCGCCTGGCTCAGCGTGGCACGATACCTGGGCTACAACGCCGGGATGCTCGACCTGGGCAATATGGCCCAGGCCATCTGGAGCGGCACGCAGGGGTTGCCGCTGACCGTCACCTTCCCGCACGTCGGGTCACTGAGCCGCCTTGGTCTCCATGTCGAGCTAATCTACTACCTGTTTGTGCCCTTCTACGCCCTCTGGCCGGACCCCCGTCTGCTCCTTGTGGCGCAGGCAGGGCTGTATGTTCTCGCAGCCATTCCCGTCTACCGCATGGCGTGGCGGGCAACCGGCACCATCTTTGCGGCCCGCAGTATGGCGCTGATCTATCTGCTCTACCCCACCGCCCAGACCAGTGTGCTGTTCGACTTCCACGGGGATACGCTGGCGATGGCGCTGCTGCTCTTTGCGCTCGATGCCCTCGATACCCGCACCTGGCGCACCTACGCCCTTTTCATCGCCCTGGCGCTGACCTGCAAGTTCTACGTGGCGGTGCCGGTCTTTGGCACCGGGGTCGTCCTTGCGTGGTGGGGGAGCCGGCCCGACGAAAACCCCATCCCGGTCCGGTGGGCCGGCGCATGGACGATACTGGCAGCCCTCGTCTATGGAAGCTTCATCTTCCTGGTCGTGCGCCCCCACTTTGCTCCCGGCTCCGGGGGGGCCGCCCACACCGCGGGCTGGTATCTTCAGTATTACTTCGGGCGACTGGCGGAGATAGTCCCAACCTGGGATGTGCGCCTGCTCAACGCGGTTATTGTCTTTGGCCCTGCCATCCTGGTCATCTGGCGGGGGTGGCGCTGGCTCCTGCCCGGCCTGCCAGTGGCGCTGGCGGCGCTGCTCTCCACCGGCCCCCTGGCCTACCTCTTTGCCTACCACCACTATGCGCTGGTGGTCCCCTTCATCGTGGCGGCAGCCACCGACGGGATTCGGCGTCTGGCGCAGGGCAACCAGACTGCTACAACTCCCCCTGCTGCTTCCCCGCCTGGTTCCCGTCGCCGCTCCTGGCGCAGCAACCTGGGGCTAACGCTGGCAAGCGTGCTCCTCTTCCATATTGCCCTGGTAGATACCCCGCTCAGTCCGCGCTTCTGGGGGGCTGCTCCGCGGAGTGGCCTGCACCCCTCGCGCTACGGCATCACCCCCCGCGACGCCATAAAGGACCGCTTCCTGGCCGAGCATATCACGCCGCGGGTTCCTCTCGCTGCCTCCGATTTGCTGGCTCCCCACCTGGCAAACCGTCGAACGCTCTACCTGGTGCGCTACCCCGGCCAACCGCCCGGGGTGGAACTGCCCGGTTTTCTGCCCCACGTGGACGAGGTTGTGGCCGATGGGCTGTTTGAGTTTTACCAGCGGGTAGACTACGAACGGGCAGAGATTGCCTTCCTGCTGCGCGACCCCGACTTCGGGTTGGTGGCGGCCCGTGATGGTCTGCTGGTGTTTCGCCGCGATGTCCCCCCCGAACAGGTGCTCAGGCAGCGGGTAGAGTTGGTCGAACCCAGACCCCCGGTTGCCCTCCCCCTCTCCCCTGCTACTGCCTATGATCCTGATCCTGATCCTGAACAGGACCCTCCCATCCGGCTGGTCGCCTCGCACCTCACCCACACGGGTGGCAGGCGATACCGCGCAACCTTCGAGTGGGCCGCGTCTCCTGACGCGCTCGGGTCTCTCCCCGAAGGCGGGGCAGTTGCGGTCAGCACGCTCGAACAGGTTCCCAATGCGCGGATTGTGCATCTCCCGACCTATGCCCTGCTGCCGGTAGCAGACTGGCCTGCTGGCCAGAACGTGCGCGAAACGTTCGATGTGGTGCTGCCCAACGAGATAGCCCCGGGGCGCTATACCTGGCGGGTGGGTTGGTACACGCTGCGCGACCCCGCCAGTTTTGCCACCGACCAGCGGAGCTTGCTCCCGGGGAGCCAGTGGGTCAGCATCGGCACCCTGGAAATCAGTCAGGTCAGTCAGGTCAGCCCGTCTCCCGATTCAGGGCATAGGCAATGCCGCTTTGCAGGTTCCCACGGGTCACAATTGCCCCCAGGTCGACCCCCAGACCAACGAGCGTCTGGGCAATGGCCGGGCCGATGCCCGTCAGAACGACCCGGGCCCCGAGCAGATTGACCGCCTGGGCCGCCTGGATGAGGGCGTTGGCAACCTGGCTATCCACGACCGACACCCCGGTGATGTCCACAATGGCCACTTCTGCCCGAAACTGCGCCACGCCTTCGAGCAGGGTTTCCATCACCTGCTGCGCCCGGGCGCTGTCGATGGTGCCCACCAGCGGGAGGGCCACCACGTTTTCGGCCAGCGGCAGGAGCGGGGTGGAAAGTTCGCGGATGGCCATTTGCTGCGCCTCGATGACCTGCTGCTGGAGCGATAGCCGATCTTGTTCGGCCTGCTTGAGCGCGGTAATGTCTATCACGAAGGTGGCCTTTTTGGGGCGGCCATCTTCCCCAATGATGGCCGCGGCGTCGGCCAGCACCGTCAGGGGGGTGCCTTCTCGGGTGACAACGTGCCATTCCCCCCGTATCTCGGTGCCCTCGCGCATAAAGGCATCGTGCAGGTCGGCGGCCTGCTGGCGGTTTTCTGGTGGCACCACGATGGTGAAGGGCTGCCCGATAAGCTCCTCCGGGGGGTAGTGGTAGGTCTCGCAGTAGGTAGGGTTGACATATTCAAACCGCTGGTCCTCCCCCGTGATGCACACCCCCACCGGGATTTTCTCGATAATCGCTCGCAACCGCTCTTCACTGGCGCGGAGTGCCTGTTTCTGACGCCGCTGGTCGGTGATATCCGTGGAGATGCTCCCGACCGCATAGATTTCCTGCTGCTCATCGTAGAGGGGAAAGTAGAGGGAGAGGCGGTCGCTCTGGCGGCCTTCGTCTTCGCTGCCCGCACTGGCGGGGTCGCCGGAAGTCGGGGGTATGCGGACGACCTCCCCCTTCATCGCCCGGTGGAACGCGCCGGTGTAGCCCTGCTCTTCGGCCTCCGGGTCGTCCAGAATGGTATACTTCTCAATGATTGCTTCGCGCGGGGTATGAATATATTCCTCATGCTGGCGGTTCATGGCCCATGCCATCCCATCCGTTCGGAAGAGAACGGCGGGAAACGGCATGTGTTCAAACATCTCCCGGTAGGGGGTGAGTCGTTCGACCGTCTGTTCCAACTCGGCAACCCGCTGCCGCAACGCGGCAACCTCATCCTGGAGTGATTCAATCGTTGTGGTCATGCTTTGTTTGCTCCTTGCGTATGCCCGGCACTGATAGGGACAGTATAGCACGAGAAGGGGAGGGGCGTTCCCCACCGGCGAAGAAAAAAGGCCGACCCTCGGGTACCGGGTCGGCCTATCTCGTTCTCTGCGGCCATTTCTATGAAGAGAATGAGAGAGATGAGCGAAATGGAGAATGGCTACTCTTCGTGGTTGCCTGGTTCGTGGCTGCGGGCCGTGGGTTCTTCTGCTTCCGTGGCCAGCACCCACTGTACATCATCGAACCAGACCGCCCGACCCGAGTCGCCAGCCACGTTACTCAGCGACACAAAGCCGTCCGTTCCTCTGGCAAAGGGGAACTTCCCGATAGGCACCCACCCCCCGGCACCGGTCTGGTCAACCACCACCTGACGGGGGCCATCGCTGGTATGGACGGTGTAGTGGGCGGACGAGGTGGTCGGGTAGGTTCCCACGCAGGAGGGAATATGGACCTGTACCTCGTAGGACCCATCCTGTGGCAGGTCCGGTTGCCAGCGAGCCTGGCTTGTCTCCAGGGAGGGATCGACCGTGGTCAGCGACCACAGGGCGTGGTCTCCCCGCCCGCACCCGCTGAACGTGTGATACCAAAGGCTCCCCGCCTCCGCAATGAACGCCGGCCCCTGCTGTTCATCAACTGTGACCACCACGCCCGCATCGTCAGAGTCAGAGTCCATTGAAGGGTGACTTGCGGGGGAGGGTTGCTGTTGAACCGACTGCTGAACCGATACCCCCCCCTGATGGACGGTCGCCACTTCGCGGGTGGTCGTGAGGGTCGGGGTGGAGGTTCGGGTCAGCACCTCCGTTGTTTCGGGAGGGGCGAGCGTTTCAGGGGACTCGGGGGTCTCGGGCACTCGGGTGGGCGAGGGAGCTACGCTGACCGCCGCGGGGGAGGGGGCAGCCGCCTGCGTCGGCGTCAGCACCTCCGTTGCTTCAGACGTTTCAGACGTTTCGAGTGCTTCAGGCGTTTCGGGCGTCTGCGTGGGCGCGGGCGCGGCTCCGACCGGTGTGGGGGAGGGGGCAGCCGCCTGCGTCGGCGTCAGCACCTCCGTCGTTTCAGGTGTCTCGGGCGTCTGCGTGGGTGAGGGGAACGCTTCGACGGTCCCCGGCCCCGGCGCATCGTCCCTTCGGTACACCACCGAGACCACCGGTATCTCCTCCTGGGGGGTGGGG
>DAOTUF010000127.1:0-6659 GCA_034437495.1 Chloroflexaceae bacterium
TCATACCCCGCACTGACTGAAGTCAGGCGGCTTGCACGCTCCGGCGAACAGGCCGAGGTATGACCAGACCTGGCCTTTCGAGGCTCCGTTCAGCCGGTCACGATACCCTGGGGTGCGCGAGCCAGCCCCGGGCTTCTATCGCTGGTAGTTAACCAGGCCAATGCGGAATGGCCCGTGCTGCCAGCATCACAAGCCGGTTGAACATGGTCGAGGCTCACGTTACCGCCTTCGGGCGAGAAAGCACGAGGTAACAGATGCAACGAGTATTGGTTTTAGATACGAACAAACAACCCTTGATGCCGTGCCACCCGGCGCGGGCGCGTCAGCTTCTCCGGGAAGGGAAGGCGGCGGTGCTTCGCCGGGTGCCGTTTACCATTATCCTATGCGAGCGCGAGAGCGGCGACACACAGCCGACGGAACTGAAGCTCGACCCTGGCAGCAAAACCACGGGCATCGCCCTGGTGGTGAGCGGGGCGCGGGGGCAGCGGGTGGTGTGGGCTGCCGACCTGCACCACCGGGGGGAACGTATTCGGAAGGCACTCGCTGACCGACGGGCCATTCGCCGCCGCAGGCGCACCCGCAAGACCCGCTATCGCAAACCCCGCTTCCTGAACCGCACGCGCAAGGCAGGATGGTTGCCGCCGAGCCTGGAAAGTCGCGTGGCGAATGTTGAGACATGGGTTGCCCGCTTGCACCGCTGGTGCCCCATCACCTCCCTGGCGCTGGAACTGGTACGCTTTGATACGCAGGCACTCCAGAACCCCGAAATCAGCGGCGTCGAATATCAGCAGGGCACGCTGCACGGCTACGAGGTGCGTGAGTATCTGCTGGAAAAGTGGCAGCGGCACTGTGCCTACTGCGGGGCAAAAGACGTTCCACTCCAGATCGAGCACATCGTGCCGAAAGCGCGGGGCGGGTCGGATCGGGTAAGCAACCTGACGCTGGCGTGCGAGTCGTGCAACCAGAAGAAGGGGAGCCAGACGGCTACCGAGTTCGGACACCCCCATATCCAGACGCAGGCGAAACAGCCCCTCAAAGACGCGGCGGCGGTCAACGCAACCCGGTGGCGGTTGTACGAGCGACTGAAAGCCACGGGACTACCCGTCACAGGGGGCAGCGGCGGGCGCACGAAGTACCACCGCACGCAGCAAGACTACCCGAAAGCCCACTGGATTGATGCGGCGTGCGTGGGCGAGACGGGGTCGCAGGTGCGGCTCGATCCTGAGATGCAGGTCCTCAGTATCACCGCAATGGGACACGGCACCCGCCAGATGTGCCGAATGGACAAGTACGGCTTCCCGCGCACGAGTGCGAAGTCCCAGAAGCGGGTGCGTGGGTTTCAGACGGGCGACCTGGTACGCGCCGTGGTGCCGAAGGGGAAGCACCAGGGCACGCACGTCGGGCGGGTAGCGGTCCGGGCCAGCGGCTCGTTTCGGGTGGGGGCACGGGATGGAATGTCGTATCGGCATTGCACCATCCTGCATCGGGCGGATGGCTACGACTATAGCACACGAAAGGAGGACGGCAGCGCTTCCTCCACCCGCTGAAGCAGGTGGTTTCCTGCGCTGCCATTTCTATGAAAGAGAGAGGGGGGGCTAGTGCTTCTGCTTCCGCTGGTTTGGGAGGCGCAGGCTCACGCCCAGGAGGTGATAGACCTCGCGGGCCAGCGGATAGCTCTTTCGGTCTATCTTCCACCCCTGCGGGGTTGGCTCCCCGAGATGGCACAGCACGTCGCGGTGGGGAGCGGGCAGTTCGAGCGCGGGAAGGTAGCAGGTGGCTCCTTCGAGGCGAACCCGCAGGGGGGGACGCCGGACGTGGGCCGCCTGTGCATAGCCCGCGAGCAGGGCGTCCGTTTCTGAGAGCGGGACTAGCTGCACCCCGCTGCCCTGACCCGCGACGCGGGCAAAGCGGGGTCCCCCATGACCGTAGCGCTGCCGCACCACCTGCCCGACCCGCAAGTGGACCAGGGGGGGGGCTGGTTCCTGCGCGTGCGCTTCCCCGTCCCCTTTCTCTTTGCCATCAGCGTCGGTCGTGGCTTCCAGTGGGGTCCAGGTGAGCGACACCGGGTCGAAACCACTGAGCCGTTCTCTGGGGCGCAGGGGGTGGGGTCTGGGGTCCCCCAGGGGGACCATGGGGGGAAGCTTCGGCAGTTTGCGCACCTGGTCTTCAAGGGTGCGAACGACCATCCCCCCCTGACGGAGGCGGGCCAGCAGACCGTCCCTCCGCCAGGTTTTGAGCACAAACATGACCCCTTGAAGGTCTCCCTCACCCTTCAGGAAGCGGGAGACCTCTTTGTTGCGGATCAGGAAGCGGTTGGGGGCTATCTCTTCCAGGTCCACCGCTGACGATGACGATGACGATGAGCGCGAGGCAGGGGGTCTTTTTCCCTTTCCCATAGGATAACGATACTCCTCATTTCTCATTCCCCGGTCTTCAGGTCTTTAGAGACCGGCGCTGCTGATACGGCTGCGCATGGGGGCGGTGTAGGTGTGGCAGATAGCAATGGCCAGCGCGTCGGCGGCATCGTCGGGCCTGGGAATGTGTTCGAGATGCAGCGTCAGCCGGACCATTTCCTGCATCTGGCGTTTGTCGGCTCCCCCATAGCCCGCGACTGCCTGTTTCACTTCCCGCGGGGTATATTCGTAGACGGCCACCCCCGCCTGGGCCAGGGTCAGCAGCACTACCCCCCGCGCCTGCCCCACTCCCAGAGCCGTGGTGACATTCCGCGAGAAGAACAGTTCTTCAATGGCGGCTGCACCGGGTTGATACTGCTGGACCAGGGTGGTCAGTTCGGTATGGAGCGTGAGCAAGCGTTGTTCGGTGGCCTGGCCCCGGGGGGTGCGCACCACCCCATAGGCAACGGATTGCAAGGTCCCCTGGTATTCGTCCAGCACTCCCCACCCGAGCAGGGCCGTGCCGGGGTCTATTCCGAGCGTTCGCGTTCGCAATGGACGCCCCTGCTAGTCCTCAAAGGCCTGGGCCAGTTCGTCGCTGATATCCAGGTTACTGTAGACCTGCTGTACATCGTCCAGGTCTTCCAGCTTCGACATCAGGCGCAGCACTTGCATAGCGTCTTTTTCTTCAAGCTGGATCTGCGTGGTCGGGCGCATCGTCTTTTCGGCTCCCGTGATGGGCAGCGTTTGTTCGACAAGCTTGAGCCGGACATCATTCAGGCTCGTCCATTCGGTATAGACTTCCAGCGTCTCGTCCGAGATTTCCACATCTTCCGCGCCGGCGTCAATGGCCTGAAGCATGACCTCTTCGGGGTCCAGGTCGGTGCCGCTCAGGTCAACGGTAATCAGCCCTTTTTGCTCGAACATCCAGGCCACGGAGCCGGGTTCGCCGGGGTTGGCTCCGTTCTTGGTCAGGGTTGAGCGGACATCGGCGCTGGTGCGATTGCGGTTGTCGGTGGCGGCCTCGATGAGCAGGGCGACCCCGCCCGGGGCATATCCCTCATAGAGGATGACTTCCATTGCGTCGCTGTCGCTGCCCTTGCCCAACCCGCGGTCAATGGCCCGCTGGATGCTATCGGTGGGCATATTGTTTTGTTTGGCTTTGTCAATTGCCAGGCGCAGCCGGAAGTTCATGTCGGGGTCGCCGCCGCTCCCCTCGCGCACGGCGATGGTGATATCGCGGGCCAGGCGGGTGAAGAGTTGTCCCCGCCGCTGGTCTGCCACGCCCTTCGAGCGCCTGATGGTATGCCATTTTGAGTGACCGGACATAAGAGTTCTCCTGCCAGGTACGAGCGGTTTTCTCTGGTCTGCACGACCCCCTATTATAGCATGATTCTCCGGGTTGCTGCAATGGCCTGCCAGTGAGAAAAGGGGGGGCTGGCCGGCCCAGTCGGGGGATACCCCGGCTGAGCCAGGAGCGAACGACGGGCCAGGACGAAAACGACCCGGATAGCGTTATAATACATGCAGGCGATGGACCCGACCCGTCATACGGTTGCTCGCTTCGGAGTATCTCATCCGCCTCGCCAATCTGTTTCATACCGTCGGACCCCAGGGCAAGGGGGATACGATCTGCTTTCCCTGTGTTTCGGCACATCATACCCGACTCGGGCCTGGAAATACGAAGGAGTCTCGTATGGCAAACTACCTGATACATGGTCAGCGTCTCTATGCGCGTGAAGAAGGCCCCACCAATGCCCAGGTGGCCCTGCTCATCCACGGGTGGTCAAGCTCCTGGTTTGCGCTGTCGCCCTTTCTGCCGCTGCTCAGCCGGCGTTTCTCGTGCATTGCCGTGGACCTGCCGGGCTATGGACATTCCCCGGCCCTGTCGAAACCCCCCACGATTGAAGGGTATGCCGACCTGCTGGCCGGCCTTATCCGCGAAGTCACCGACAGGCCCGTGGTGCTGGTTGGTCACTCGATGGGGGGCATGATAAGCCTGACCATGGCGCTCCGCCACCCCATCCTGGTCGAACGGATGGTGCTGCTCTGCCCCACCATCAGCGGTCGTCTCTCCACGCATATCAACACGATGGTCAAGCCTATCACCATGCTGGAGCGCTTCTCGATTACCAACAAGCTGACCGCCATGCTCGAACCGCACCTGCTGAACGTGACCGACTGGGTGATGAAACCGGCCTCCTTTGCCGAACGGAGCGCCATTTCTGAGCAGGACTACAAGCGGCTCCGCGCCGATGCTCGCCGCCCCGGTCAGGGCAAGGTGCGGGCGGAATGTTTCTGGGCCATGCGAGCCGGAGACCTGAGCGGCACGCTCGGGCAAATCGAAGCCCCGGCGCTGATTCTGTGGGGAGCCGAGGACAACACCGTCCCCCTGCGTGATACGGGGTTGGTGGTCGATGAATACCCCCACGCTGACCTGCGCATCATCCCCAAGGCCGGGCACTGGCCCCAGTTTGAGACGCCGGATATCACCCGTCGCTACATCACCTCCTACCTGGGGCTGCCTCTCACCACGGGGGCCAGAGACCGCGTGGACAGCCCGGCTGCTGCCGTGAGCGCCGCGGCCCAGTTTTTCGCCCATTCCGATGTCGGAAACGGGCTTAATCTGGCGCAGCGTACCCGGCTGGCCTCTCAGTGCCACATTCGCAGCTACCAACCCAATGAAATCATCGCCCGCGCCCACGAGCCAGGAACCGAACTCTTTATCGTCCAGGAGGGCACGGCGGAGGTCTGGAGCGACCCGGCGGTCATGAACGAGACGATGGGCACCTCCTCGTTTGAAGGGACGCAGCGGCTCGCCAATCTGCTGCCCGGGCAGATCAGCGGGGAACTCTCCTTGCTCGATGGGGGACGCCGCAGCGCCTACGTCCGGGCCGGGCCGGATGGAGCGACCGTCCTGACTCTGGAACGGGACCGGCTGGTGGCGCTCTGCAACGATGACCCCACACTGGGCAACCGCCTGATATGGAATATTGCTACGACGCTGGCGCTGCGGCTGCGGCTGACCAACTGGCACCTGCACATGGCGACTCGCAAGCTGGAGATACAGGAAGAAAAACTGGGGGACGAGGCGGAAATCCGCAAGGAAGAAGTGGTGCCGACGGTGTGAGCGCCACCCCGCCTGGAGGTCCGCCCGCTCCCCTTCGCTCCTCCCGCTCACGCAAAGGGCAAGAAACGGTGCTCCTTTGCGTGAGCACCGCCTGGAAGCCCCGGCTTATCGGTGGTATCGCTCAAGGTGTCCCCGGTGTCTTACCGTTGGAGCACGGGAAACTACCGCAAACGTACGACATCATGTAGTTTTCTCGGATAACACCTCGATTTGGTTCAAACCCCCTGGAAAGTAACCGTTTGCAACCCCTTGCAATTCCTAACTTTCCTCTAACCTCCTGTATAATACTCGTTAAAAAGGTCTTCTCCACTCATTCTCCCCCATCTCTCCACTTGAAAACCCGCCCTTCTCCTTCTATAATTCGAAACAGAAGCAAACGAAAAGAAACCTTCTGATAAACATCAACATATTCTTCATAAACGATAACGATGGAGGAGAACCTATCATGCGCAATGAACAATCACCGGCAACCAGCACGCCCGACCAGGCCAGCACGCCCGACCAGAACCCCACCGCTCCCAACCGTTCTTCCTCGGCGGCCTCTGCTCCCTCCGGAGAAAAGGCGATGATGCTGGTCGGAACCAACCAGAAAATCCTGGTGATGACCCCGCTGGCAGCGCACCTGCTCGGCACCGCTCCGGAGGCCGTCAGAGGCAAAGCCCTGACCAGCGTGATGGAAGGTTCGCTTGCCGAAGCAGTCCACCGCCCGGTCGAGGCGGGAGCGCTGAACCTGCTTCAGACCACCAGCGGACGCATCCTCATCGTCACCACCAGGAAAGTGACCGGCCACCAGCACCAGCCCCTTCTGGCAATCCTGTTTGAAGAGGTTCAGCCTGCTGTGGAAGGGGAAAAAGAAGCCCCTGCCTTTCTGAACCAGCAGCCAACCCCCATGACGCCGGCCATTGGCACGCTCCAGAGCCAGATCCAGAATCTCCAGGAGCTTATCACGATGATCCCGCAGTTCAGCCACAACCGCTACTGGCAAACGCTGCTAGTTGAACACATGGACCGGATTGTCAAGGAGATGCGGTCGCAGGTGCAATATCTGACCCCCCTTTCGGCCTAGCCTGCTCCAGAGAGACAAAGGGGGTCGGGGGTCAGGGTCAATCAAAGTGAGACCCCGACCCCCGACCCCC
>DAOTUF010000128.1:0-3922 GCA_034437495.1 Chloroflexaceae bacterium
AGCGTTGGGGTCAACGTAGGCGTCACGGTTGTGGTTGGGGGCGTGGTCACTGCGGTGGGCGTGGGAGTGACAGTGGGAGCAACCGCGGATTGACCAGAGAAAAAGACGGCAACGATAATCACGATAAGGATAACCAGACCGCCCAGGAGACCAACCAGGGCCAGCGGCTTCTGCATCAGGTCTTTGAGTTGTTGCATAGTGTGTGTCCCTCACTTGTGCTCACGTGTGCTCACTAGCGTCGTTCATAGTTCGGGGCTTCTTTGGTGATTTTGACGTCGTGCGGATGGCTTTCTATCAGACTTGCCATAGTCACGCGGATGAAGCGGGCTTTGGACCGCAGTTCTTCGATAGTCGCGGCCCCCGCGTAGCCCATCCCGGCGCGAATACCCCCCACCAACTGGAAGATGGTATCGCTGGCCGGTCCTTTGTAGGGGATCATCCCCTCGATTCCCTCGGCCACGAGTTTGCGCTTTTCTCCTTCCTGCAAATAGCGGCTGCCCCCGCCCTGCTGCATGGCTCCCATACTCCCCATGCCGCGGTAGCTCTTGTAGGATCGCCCTTCGTAGAGAATAGTTTCGCCCGGGCTTTCCTCGGTCCCCGCAAATAGCGAGCCGATCATGACACTGTGCGCTCCGGCGGCCAGCGCCTTGGCGATATCTCCACTGTAGCGGATGCCGCCATCCGCGATGACGGGCACTCCGGACTCCTCGGCGGCCCGCGCACATTCGAGAATCGCCGTAATCTGGGGCATCCCGGCGCCGGTGACGACGCGGGTGGTGCAGATGGAGCCGGGACCCTGCCCGACTTTGATGCCATCAACGCCCCGCTCAATCAGGGCAATGGTTCCTTCGGCGGTGGAGACGTTGCCCGCAATGATCTGGGCGCTGCTGAAGGTCTCCCGAAGGCGCAAGACTGCATTGAGCACGCCGCGGGCGTGGCCATGCGCGGTGTCAATGACCAGCACATCTGCCCCGGCCTCCAGCAGTGCTTCGGCCCGCTCCAGGTAATCCCCCATCACGCCGACGGCAGCCCCTACCCGCAGCCGTCCCTGCTTGTCTTTGCAGGAATGGGGGTGTTGTATCTGCTTCATAATGTCTTTCACCGTAATCAGCCCGCTGAGCTTGCCCCGCTCATCGACCACGAGCAGCTTTTCAATGCGGTGCTGGTGCAGTTGTTCTCGAGCCTGCTCCAGGGTGATGCCTTCGGGAACTGTGACCAACTCTCTGCTGGTCATCAGGTCGCGCACGGGACGGGCGCGGTTGGTCTCGAAGCGCAGGTCACGGTTGGTGATGATGCCGACCAGGTCGCCCGAGGTGGTCGCAACGGGTATCCCACTGATATGGTACTCTTCCATCAGGTCCAGGGCATCCCCGACGGTTTTATCCGGGGCCAGCGTAATCGGGTCGGTGATCATCCCGCTTTCGGAGCGCTTGACCCGCCGCACCATGGCACTCTGCTGCTCAATAGGCATACTACGATGGATGATGCCAAGCCCACCGTCGCGGGCCAGCGCGATGGCGAGCCGCGTTTCGGTAACGGTGTCCATCGGGGCGCTGAGCAGGGGGACTTTCAGCTGAATGGTGCGGGTAATCCAGGTGCTCACATCGGCCTGGTTAGGCAGAACATCCGACTCGGCGGGGACCAGGAGGACGTCATCGAAGGTCAGGCCCTCGCGCGTCAATTTTTCATTCCAGTTTATGGGCATGGTTGGTGCCTCCCTAGATATTCGTCATGACGACGGTTCTCTTTGCTTTTGTTCCTGACCGGCAAGGATCTGCGTCAGGGCGTCATGCTCAAGAGCAGTGCGGTCTACCTGTTGGCCCAACTCCTGCGCATCATACTTTCCCTCGAATGCTTCCAGAGCAGCCCGTTCAAGGGCCAGAGGGTATGCTTCGTGAATCGCTTCTCGCAGCGCAGCTTCCTCCAGGTAGGTTCCTCCTGCCTTGCGCCGCCGATTGGTTCGGGCTATCTGATACACAGCATGGCGAATGGAAAGCTCCCAGGAGCGGGTGGTCCGGTGTTCTGCCGCCTGCTTGATCAGGTGCAGCAGCAGAATCTCCGCAAAACTCCCGATCCGGTTGATCTTGTCATCACGGCTCATCTCTTCCATCTCAGCGAGCAGGTGGAGCGCTTCGGGGTAGCGCCGCTGCGTGATGAGGTCGCGTAGTTCCATCAGTTCTTCCATACCGTCTACGTCCGCCTCCGTATGCCTGGAGACTGGAGCCTGGAGGTCCTCCAGTCCTGGCACAAACCCTTCTGCTAGCGATTATACCACAGGACCCTCGGCAGGTTTCGACAGGGAAGGGGGAGCGTTCCCCGCTCAGGACTACGGTTCCCCCTCACGTCGCCGGTGCTCCTGGCGGGCTTGCATCGGCCTGGCCAGTCGGAGGCTTCAGCGGCAACCCCTCCGCTCCACCGCAGAACTGCGCCAGGGGAATGCTCCCCAGACAGGGGTAGACAGCTACAGACGAAGCGTGCTATAATAAACAATTATCATGCCTTTAAGGAACTATCGTGTTGTAGAGACAAGGAACAGACAAGACATGAAGCACACCATCCTGGTCGCCATTGCCATCCTCGCCACCCCCCTCATTCTGGCGGCCTGCATCCGAACTGCCCACGAAACCGACCACGGAACAACCCACTGGAGCTATGAAGGAAGCACCGGCCCCGACCGATGGGGCGACCTCTCACCTGAGTATCGAACCTGCAAGACCGGCAAGAACCAGTCACCTATTGACCTCAGTGAAATCATGCCAGACACCACCCTCCCCGAACTCATCGTCAACTATGCTACCCTGCCCATCTCGGCAACCGTACACAACAATACCCACACGGTCCAGGTTGACGACAACACCGGGAGCACCCTGACCTACCAGGGCACCACCTACCGCCTGGTCCAATACCACTTCCACAACCCGAGCGAACATACTATCAACGGCGAACCAGCCGCCATGGAACTGCACCTCGTCCACCAGGATGAAGATGGCAACTACCTGGTCGTTGGCGTGCTCTTCGAGTCAGGGGAAGAAAACCCGGTCCTGGCAGCGTTCTGGGACGCTCTGCCCGAGCGGGAAGGCAAAACCACCCTGGGAGCCGAAGTCAACATTGCCGATATCCTGCCCACCGACGGCATCTACGAAACCTACGAAGGCTCCCTCACCACGCCTCCCTGCACCGAAGGAGTGCGCTGGATTATGATGAAAACCCCGGTCGAAATGTCCAGCGCACAAATTGACCACTACGGCTCATTTCTTGGCCACACTGCCCGCCCGGTCCAGCAACCCAACAACCGCGTGATTGCCGAAAAAGCCTCGGGATTCGTCCGTCCATAACCGCATACCCTCTGCCTGAGAGCCGGGTCGTACGCGGCCCGGCTCTCAGTTGCTCATTTGGTATAATGGGGGCAAGACTCATTGGAAACGGACGGAGAAAGAACAGGAGTTATCGCTATGTTTCAAGCACTGGATCATATTGGCTTTGCCGTTGAAAACCTTGACGATTCCATTGCATTTTACCAGCAGGCTTTCGGGGTAAGTGATTGGGAACGCATCCCCATGCCCGAGCGACACATGGAAGTCGCGGCCACCCGCGTGGGCAACATCATGGTCGAACTCATCTCGCCCACCTCTGAAGAGGCGAGCTTTGCCAAATACCTGCGCGAGAAAGGCCCCGGCATCCACCACATCGCCTACCGGGTGGATGACATTGCCGCCTCGCTCAACCTGCTGCGCGAACGCGGGGTACGCCTCATCGATGAAACCCCCCGCCCGGGCATCCACAACACTCAGGTAGCCTTCGTTCACCCGAAGAATGCCAACCAGGGCGTGCTGGTCGAACTCGTCCAGCACGCCGACGGTGCGCACTAATACCTGTGACGAGGTCGGGGGTCGGGGAAAGGGGACCCCGACCCCCGACCCCC
>DAOTUF010000129.1:0-14385 GCA_034437495.1 Chloroflexaceae bacterium
GCTGCCCACTGGCTATTTCGGGACAACCGATTTCGTGGTACACTGAGGGAAACAACAATACGAGCGAGTGTGAGGAGAAGAACACAGATACATGTCGCAACCAATGATGTCTTTTGGCGAACAACTGCAACGTTTTCGTGAACGCACAGCCAACCACCGAGGGCGATTTAAGGCCCTTATACTGCCTGGCACCAGGCAGGACATCACTGCTGCTCTGCTTATTGGAGCATTAGAACCCGAGCGAGTTGCCTTTTTGCTCACTGCCCAGACAAGGGGCATGCCCCAAGATGTAGCTCAAAAGTTAAACTCTTCCTGTGATAGGTGGTTCATACCTGACGGGGACTATTCCAACACAAATACTATCTATATCGGCATTAAAAAGGTCCTGGAAGAATGGCCTGACTTGAATTCCGTTGAGATAGCAGCGGATGTAACCGGAGGCTTTGTGCCGATGTCCGTTGGGATTGCAAAGGCAGCACATGTATTGAAGCTGAGCACTACCTATGTCCTGAGTGACTATGAGGGAAGGACACCGATACCTGGTACTCAACGCCTTGAACTTCTCCCCGACCCCTACACCGTCTTTGGCGATCTGGAAGCTGATGAAGCCCGTCGGCTCTATGCGATGAACGACTATGCTGGCGCACAGCGCATCTTTGCCAATCTGGAAGAGCGACTGAAACAGCACAATTCGAATGGCGACCAGAAAGACAAAGATATGCAACGCCGTTCCTGTTATTACTACGCCTGCGCAACCCTATCGCAGACATATGCTGCGTGGGATGTGTTCGACTGGGACCAGGCTCGGGTTGCTCTGGAAACCCTCCTCCAGTCTCCTCTGTTGCCCGACCTGGAACCTGAACGTGCCCGTCTCCAGGTGCAACTTGCCATGCTCCAGCGCCTCGCTTCCGAGAATAATCTTCTGGAAAAGGAAAACAAGGGACTCCTTCTCCCACTGCTGACTAACCTGGAGAGTGTGCTGCCCTTACTCGGAACACTCCATGCTAACGCCCGTCGGCGTGTGGAGCAGGGACGCTATGATGTAGCAGCTATGTTCCACTATCGCTGCCTGGAACTGCTGAGCCAACATCGCCTGGCAATGTATGGCATCTCCTCCGAACGACCGGACTTCACTGCGGCACTACGTGAGCGCTCCTCGCTAAAGCAAGATTACAAGCGGGTGCAACGCGAACAAGGACGAAAAAAAGCCAGTGATCTTCCCGAACGTACGATTGGCTTGTTTGTCGGCTATATGTTGCTGGCCGCGCTGGACGATCCATTGGTACGGGGCTATCCCATCAAGGATATTGAGGATCGCACCTATGCACGCAACAAGAGTATGCTTGCCCACGGCTTTCGCTTGATAACCAGGAACGAGTACAATCAGTTCCGTGAGGTGGTGGATGCAATGCTGGCGCGGTTTTTTCAGGAGTGCGAACATGACCAGGCTACTTGGGAGCAGCACTGTCAGTTTCTTGATCCTTTTGAGCAACAGGTGTAATCCTCACTTGCCATCCCGTCCTCAATATGCTACAATAGCCTGCGGAGAGGCGGCATGGCCAAGTGGTAAGGCAGCAGCCTGCAAAGTTGCGATTCGTGGGTTCGATTCCCACTGCCGCCTCCATTCCTCACCCTCCCTCCCGCTGCCTCACGGGTTCCCCGTCTCAGTGGGTTCGATAGCCACCGTTGCCGTCATCTTCCAGCGCAAACGACTGTCCCACTGGTCAGGGGAAATGGTCACTTCGTAGACAATATCGCCCTGGTAGTTCTTGCCAATCCCCTGGATAGAGACGACCCGCCCGGGGAGTTCCAGGTCCGGGAGCGCATCGAAGGATATCCGCACCAGGTTGCCTTCCTGCACCTTCACAATCTCCCCCTCTTCAAGGTCAGTCGTTTCAATCTTCCAATCGGAGAAATCAGCCAGAATGACCGCAACCTCCCCCGTCCCAAACCACTCCCCCTCCTTCGGGTTCACCTCCACCACCGTCCCCCCGAATGGCGCGGTCAGGGTGGCCTTCTCCAGGGTAAGCCGGGCCTGCTTGAGCGCCACCTCGCGCTGCTTCAGGGTCGCCAGCGCCCGGTCTAGCTCCGACTGGCGCGGGTCGGCCATGAGCTTGGCAAGCTCGGCCTGATACTGTTCCACATCGGACTGGGCCCGTTCCACATCGGTCAACCGCTGCTGAAGACTGGCCCTCGCACTCTCCACCCCCGCCTCGGCCGCGGTTAGTTCGCCCTGACGCTCGGCTCCCCGCAGCCGCGCAAGACTGGCCTCGGCGCGGCGCAACCGCGAACGAGCCGCCGCAATCTGGTCCGCATCCACCCCGTTGAGCAGTTCCTCGTGCCGGGCCTCGAGTTCTCGGACGCGGGCCTCGGACGCGGCAATCCCAGTGATTTCAGCCTGACGCGCATTCTCATGGGCAATGCGGGCCTGCTCCAGTTCATACTCAGCGTTCTGGACATAGCGAAGGGCCTGCTCCTCGCGGTCTTTATAGCGCTGGTCAAGGTTCTGGCTGGTCGTGCCATATTCTTCTTCAATCTCACGGTTTTCCCAGTAGATATCACTGTAGTTTGCCTGCTGGTCACGCAGGCGATTGGCGGCCATGAGCATCTCCGTATGGGCCCGGGTCTTCGCCGCCGACAGACTATCGCGGGCATCCTGAAGGTCCTGGCGGGCCTGGTCCAGCGCAGCCAGCGACTCCCGTATTTCGGTCTCCTTGGGGCCAGCCTCCAGCCGGGCAAGCTCAGCGCGGGCGGCTTCTACCTCGGCCTGGGCCGCGACAATGTCGCTGCTAGTGACTCTCCCCTGCGTCTGCGTCAACTGTCCGCGGGCCCGCGTCACCTCGGCCTCGGCGCTCCCAACCTGGGCCTCGGAAATACGGACGTATTCCTCTGCCGTCCGAATCTGCGCCTCAATAGCAGCAATTTCCTCGGTCGTCGCCCCCTCAATCAGCAAGTCATAATCGGCGCGGGACTGGGACAGGTTGGCCTCCGCCTCCTCGATACTCATCTCCAGGTCACGCGTATCCAGGCGGATGAGCGGTGCTCCCTGCTCGACCGTCTGCCCTTCTTCGACCAGCACCTCATCAACAATGCCACTCAATTCAAGCTGGAGTTCGACACTATGGATGGGTTCCACTTCACCGTCGGCAATCACTTCATCCGGGGCTTCCACAACCGGCAGCGGGGTGGCCTCCTCACCCGGCCCGGGTTCCCCCTCAGCATCCCCCGGACACCCGCTCAGAAGTATCAGCACAACCGGCAGGATGATGAGGCAAGAAATAGCGCGAATGGATTTCTGTGACATGATAAGCTTCCCCTCTCTTTCTCAGGCTCATGAGCGTGCTGGTGGGGTGTGCGAAACCTGTTCACGCTCCTTATCCCGCTCCATACGTTCGTGGGTCATCCGGCCCATCACGTCGCGGGTCTCCTCCGAATCTTGCAGAAGCTTGCTAAACGCCTCGCGGCTGAGCGTGGCAACCTCCACCTCCTGGTCGGCTACGGCCCGTACGGTCGCCGTGCGGGTTCCCTCGCTGATGAGGCCGATTTCCCCGAAGTACTTCCCACTCTCCAGGCGATCTACAATAATCTCCTGACCGTCCGGATGGGGCAGAAAGATTTCAACCTCGCCCCTGGTGATGATATAGAAGCGGTCGGACATCTCCCCCTGCGTGACAATCGTGGCCCCCGCTTCGTAGGTCTGGCGCTCAAGCTGACGGGCCACCCAGGTCATCTGGTCCACATTCAGGTTCGGCAGCGCCCGCGTCACATACTGGTTCGTGACCTGCCCATCCACGACGATGACCGCACGAGAGGCCCGTCGGGCCAGGTCATTGTCGTGCGTGACCATCACAATCGTCTTGCCCTGACTGATGAGATCTTCGAAGAGTTCGAATACCGCCCCGGCCGTCTTGGAGTCCAGGCTGCCGGTTGGCTCGTCAGCGACCAGAATGGGGGGGTCATTGGCAAGCGCCCGGGCAATGGCGACCCGCTGCGCCTGCCCACCCGAGACGGCGGAGGGCAGTTTGTGGGCGTGTTCTGCCATATCGACCTGCTCTAGCAACTGAAGCGCCCGCTTCCGTCGCTCACTGCTCGAAAACATGTTGCAGAAATCCATGGGCAGCATCACGTTTTCGATGAGGGAGAGGGTAGGGAGCAACTGGAAGAACTGGAAGATGATACCCAGGTTGCGCCCGCGCCAGACGGCCATCTTGCTCTCGCCGAGCGTATGGATAGCCGTATCGCCAACCAGCACCTCCCCGGAGGTCGGACGGTCGATACCGGTGATCATGTTGACCAGCGTGGACTTGCCACTGCCCGATTTGCCGATGACCGCGACAAATTCTCCCTGGTCCACGTTCACGTCAACGCCCTTGAGGACCGTAAACTTGCCTGCCGCCGTTTCGAAGGTTTTCACGACTCGGCGGAGTTCAATCAAGTGCCGATTGCCATGGCGATAGTGTCCATCTTCATGCTCTGGTTTGCGTCGAAACCAGTGTTTGAAGAACATGCCCCACCTCTCTTCTGGTGCTGGTGGTTGCTGGTTGTGACTGGTGGCTGCTGCTCATTGCCGGTTTCCTACCAGACGGCAAAGCCAAAACCGACTGGTCAGTCTATGCCAATTGAGAGTATACACCTCCCCGATACCCCTGTCAAGCATAGGGGCCGGCCCATGGCCCCTGCCCCGTCAGGAGAGGGGAACAGGGGCCATTATACCATTTCCAGTTTCAGGCTCAGTTTCAGGTGAAACAGGGGGGTGCCGGTTGTCGCCCGGCCCGCAGTGGGTGGAGCCTCAGCCCTCTTCTACGCATATCTCCCCGGCGCGAATGGCCAGAACGGTTTTGAATAACAACATGAGAATGACCAGGGTGATAGCGCCGAGCAGAATGAAAGACAGCACCTCAAGCGTATTGAGTTGCAGGAGCGAATAGTGGCTTGCTGAGGGGATAATGTGCAAACGCTCGATGAAGTAGGTGCGGAGTTCCTGGCCTTCGGGGGTTTGCAACAACGCCGGAAGCGGACCTTCCATCAGGTACTTCGCGTGGAGCCGCTCCTCGCGGATGAGCTTCACGCGGAAGAGTGTCGCAATGGTCATGGCTGCGATGGGAAAGGAATAGGCCCACCACGACAGGAAGAACCGCAGCCGCGAGAACAGGTTAAACTGCACCACCAGCAGCACAAACAGGAACAGGGCAAAGTAGTAGAGCACCGTGGCAAAATTGTCCATCTGCTCGTGATTGACCTTGACGTAGGCAATGAACCCGACGGCTGGCGGAGCAATCATAATGAACAGGGTCGGAATCAGCCGGGCGGGAAGTGGCTGGTGAAAGATGAGCCGGTTGAACAGGATGGTCATCAGCACAATCCAGAAGACAAACCCGACGCTGAAGAAGAGCCACGAAATCTGGTGAAAGCCGTGCTCCGCGCCCGCCACCGGGATGATGATGTTCCCGACGACAGGAATAAACCACGCCGCGTTGAAATGCTGGATCTGGAATTTGGGGTGTTGTATCCAGACCGAGATGATGTAGAGACTGAAGACCGCATGCAAAATAGTCCCGACGACCCACAGCACGAGCGAGAGGGGTGGGGACATTCGGAGCGTAGCAATGCTGAACAACAAGAGACTGATGGAAATCGTCGGAAAGAAACTCAACCGAACGGGGTGGTTGATTTCGGCAACGACATCTGCGGGGAACTTGATGAGCTTGAACGTGTAAATACCCAGAATAACCAGGAACAGGAGAACCGTGAAGCCCAGGATAACGGGACTGAGGGGAAACGGTGGGAATCCCAATATCATTTCGGCTCTCTGGACGGCAATGGTAAAACCGTTCATGCCCAGGATGATGGCAAAAAACGAGATGGGGAAGTTCTTGAGCCGCAGTTCAAGGCTCGCCGCGGTGTGTTCCGGTTCCGCAGATTTTGCCGCAGCCTCTTGCTTGCGCTGCTGCTCTTTTCGGGCCGCCTCCTGGCGGACGGCTTCCTGGCGGGCCGCTTCCAGCCGGTCCACCGTTTCGCCCAGGTCGGTCACGCGCTGCCGCAGGGTGCTCAGGTCGCTTTGCAATGCCTGGACCTGCTCCTGACGGGCGGACTCCTGCCACACCGTCTCCTGGCGAGCGGCAGTCTCGCCCAGGTCGGTCACGTGCTGCCGCAGCGTGTCTAGCTCACGTTGCAGTGCGTCCACCTGCTCCTGACGGGCGGTTTCTTGCTGTGCGGTCTCCTGGCGAGCGGTGGTCTCGCCCAGGTCGGTCATCCGCTGCTGCAAGGTCGCGAGTTCGGCTTGCAGGGCATTGACCTGCTCCTGACGGGCGGTTTCTTGCTGTGCGGCCTCCTGGCGAACGGCGGTCTCGCCCAGGTCGGTCACGCGCTGCCGCAGGGTGTCGAGGTCGCTTTGCACTGCCTGGACCTGCTCCTGACGGGCGGTTTCTTGCTGCACCGTCTCCTGGCGGGCGGTGGCCTCGCCCAGGTTGGTCACGCGCTGCTGCAAGGTCGCCAGTTCAGCTTGCAGCGCCTCCACCTGCTCCTGTTTGACCGCTTTTTCCTGTGCGGCCTCCTGGCGGGCGGCGGCCTCGCCCAGGTCGGTCACGCGCTGCCGCAGCGCGTCCAGGTCGTTCTGGAGTCTGGTTTCCTTTTCCTGGATGGCGGCGAGGACAACATCATAATCCTGGCGCTCCTTTGCCTCGTCTGCTGGCTGTTTCGCTGCCTGTTTCGGTGGCTCTTCTGCGCCTTCTTCGGCGGGCGGTGGCTGGTCGGAAGGGTCCCCGCTCGGGGGGGTCGCGCCAACATTTGCCGTCTCTGGCTGCTCTTCCTGCTTTTCCTGGGTTACATCGGTCGCAGCAGGTGCTTCATCTGGCGTTTCTTCAGCGGGGCGAACGTCTGTCGTCTCCGATGGTTCCTGTTTGGGTTCAGGTTTTCCGCGGGGTGTGGTTGTCCCCTTCTGCTCGCCAGTTTTGCCTCTGCCTGCTGGCTTCGATGTTCCTCTCCTTTTTGACCGTGGTTCTTTACCTTCTGCCATTATCACTCTCCTTAAACCTAGGTATCATTTCCTTTTCCATTTCCCTGGACCCTCTCGTGTTCCTCATCTGATGCACGGAACATCATTCTATCATATCAGAGTTTGCGGATTCTATTTCAGGGCGCGGCAGCACTAGCCCCGGCCCAACAACCAGGAGCGTCCGCAAAAGACCACTCCCATCCGTTGCTTAGATGCCCGGGAAGGGACTGACGTTACAGGTCTTTCCCCTTGTCTCCCTGGGCAAAGGAGTGCTAGAATAGAAACACAACGATCATTGAACCAGATCAACCAGGTATGGGTTGTCTGGCCTTTCGGGGCGAGATAAACCGCTCCCCGAAGACAGGAGGTATTGAATGGAGCAGGTGCTCAAAGACCTGATAGCATTGACCGGACTGACGGAGCAGGACTACCAGATATTGCAAGATGCGGCGTCCCATACGCAGCAGTGGACCGACGACCTGACCGCGGCCTTTTACGACACCCTGTACGGATACGCACCCACCTCCCATATTTTCAAGCCAGGCGAGCGCCCCGAACGCGAAAACACGCTCATCACCTGGTATCGAGAAGTGACCAGCGGCACCATTGACCTGAACTTCTGGCGGAGACAGTGGATTGTGGGGTTGGTGCATATTCCCCGCCGCGTGACCGACCCCTTTATGATTGGGATGATGAGCCGGGTGCAGCAGTTGTTTTTGAAGAAGTGCCTGGAGACGTACGACCTGGAACAGGCCATGACCGTGTTCGGGGCTTTCAAGCGGGTGACAGATGTCGTGACCGGGTTGATTGCCGAAGGGTACTTTTTGAGCTATGTGGAGGCAACCGAGCGTATGACCGGCCAGAGCCGGGCGCTGACGGAGCGGCTGGTGGGGCTGGAAATCTCCAAGATGACCGAGGAGATGCGCAAAAACCTCACTTCGTAATCCTGGACCCGCCGTGATAATCGATGATAGATATTCTCATTCCTAACTACAATGGTGCAGCGCTCCTGCCGGTGTGCCTGGACGCGCTGCGGTCGCAGACCCGGCGCGATTTCCGCACGACCGTGGTCGATGACGGCAGCACCGACGCATCGGTGGCACTGCTGGCGGAGCGCTACCCGGAGGTGCAGGTGCTCGCCCTGCGCCGCAACCGCGGGCTGGCCACCGCCATCAACCATGCTTTCCAGGCGACCAGCGGGGAGTGGGTGGTGCTGCTCAACAACGATACGGAGGCCCACCCGCGCTGGCTCGAAAAGCTGGTGGGGACGCCAGAGCGCTACCCTGCCTATGCATTTGCCGCCAGCAAGCTGCTCCTCTTCGACCAGCGCGACCGCCTGCACTCCGCGGGGGACTTCTACCGCCCTGACGGGGTGCCGGGGAGCCGCGGGGTGTGGGAGCGCGACCGCGGCCAGTATGATGCCGTGACGGAGGTGTTTGGCCCGTGCGCGGCAGCAGCGGCCTACCGTCGGGCCACCCTTGAGACCTTGCAGATACACGGGAAGCTCTTTGATGAAAACCTCGTGATGTACTGCGAGGATGTGGACCTGAATATCCGCGCCCGCCTGCGCGGAGTGCGGACGGTGTTCGTGCCCACCGCGGTGGTCTACCACCGCCTGAGCGCCACAGGGGGCGGCAGCCTGGCGAGCTACTATTGTGGTCGGAACTTTGCGCTGGTGTGGGCAAAGCGCATGCCGCGGGCCGTGATGCGGCGCTTCTGGCCGAGGTTGCTCGCGTCTCAGCTTCGCTTTGCCCTCCACTCGCTCTGGCACTTCCGCGAACCGGCAGCGCGGGCACGGCTGCGGGGGCAGGGGGAGGCGCTGCGGTTGCTCCCCCTGGTCCTCGCCAGACGTTTTGCTCCGGACGTGGTACAATAACCCGGAGAAGGTGACACCGTCGTGCCGTCCGGTCGTCTGGTCGTCATCTACGGTCATGCATGCAAGGTAAGGAGCTTCATTCCGTGGTCACTGAGCGTCCGTATCTCTCAATTGTCATTCCTGCCTACAACGAAGAGCGTCGTCTGCCCCACACCCTGGCGAGCATCAGGGACTATCTGGACCGTCAGCCCTACGAGGCCGAGGTGCTGGTGGTGGACGATGGGAGCAGCGATGCAACCGCAGCCGTGGCAGCGCAGCAACCGGGGGTGCAGGTGTTGCAGCGAGACCACCGGGGGAAGGGGTTTGCGGTGCGGGCCGGGGTGCTGGCAGCGCAGGGAGAATATGTGCTCATCAGCGATGCGGACCTGGCCGTCCCCATCGAAGAGTGGGAGAAGCTCCAGGAGCGGTTGCACAACGGATACGATGTCGCCATTGGCTCCCGCGAGGGGGTGGGAGCGCGGCGGGTTGGCGAGCCGTGGCACCGCCATATGATGGGACGAGTCTTCAACCTGATTGTCCAGGGGGTGGCCGTGGGAGGTATTCAAGATACGCAGTGTGGCTTCAAGGCGCTGCACCACGCGGTCTCCAGCGATATCTTCCAGCGGATGCGCATCTATGGCGAACATACGCGGCCCGTGCAGGGAGCCGCAGTCACGGCCTACGACGTGGAGATGCTGTTTATCGCTCGGCGCTGCCGCTACCGCGTGGCCGAGGTGCCTGTCTACTGGCAGTATGGCACCGAAACCAAGGTTGACCCCCTGCGCGATTCGTTCCGTAACCTCCGTGACGTCTTCCTGGTGCGCCTGAACGACTGGCGCGGTCGGTACCGGGCCAGGGCCGGAGATGACCCTTCGCACGCTCACCAGTCCGGCACCTCCGACCCCAGGTCCCAGTGAGGGGGGGGCCGTCCTCACCGCGTTCACCGCTTCGTTCATTGCTGTTCCTGATCTCTGGGCGGTTTGTCGTCCTTCCTGTGCTGCGTCGAGGTACATTCCTGTGGCTCGATACCCGCGTCCGGGTCGAGGCGAAGGATTTTGGCGATTATCTCCTCCCGCATATAGACTTTTGGGGCGGTAGCCGCGTAACGTCGGCCTGCAACGGCCTGCCGCGGCAGCGCAGGACTCGCACGGGGACACACAGGCTGCCGCGGTACACGACCCATCCACCCCTGCCGCTGCCCAGAGCAAGGGGGTCCCTCCGTAGTAGTGGGGGACAGAAACTCAACCAGGTCATCTTCAACTGGCATAGTTTGTGGCCAGATGCACCAGGATAAATGCTAGAAACAGCAAAAAGAGCGGATAGAGCGCAATATTCAATGCCTGGCTTATCCGTTGTGACCGGATGCTCCGCACCCCATTGAAAACCTCCTGCTGAATCAACAGCACCAGCAGGGTGAGTACCTGGATAAACGAAAGCACCGGCCCCCACTGATCCCCCTGTTCGAGCATGGCCGGCGAAGAGTTGGTGAGTTCCCCGGCGACCGACTGCTCCAGCGATGGCGCGGCAAAGAAAACGATTATGGCAAGCAGGCTGTGAAACGCCATTGCTCCGAGCAGCGACCGGCTCCAATCTACCAGATAGGCAAGGAAAAGACCCAACAGAAAGGCGATGGCGACGAATTGCAGCGAATGGTGTTGAGCATATATCGTGGCAAACAGCGCCGCGCCATAGAGAAATGACCATCTTCCCAGAACGGGCGGTGCTGTGGTCTGGATGGCCCCCCGAAAGATTAGTTCCAGCGTCGCCCCCGTAAAAGCAGGGAGCAGCGCCAGGAACAGCCTTGGAGCGTGCCAGGGAACTGTGTCGGACAGGGTGGCAGGGTCCAGGGAACCCTGGCTCGTTATCAAGATATGATAGCCTGCAATACCCAGACCTGTCCCCATCATAAGGAGCGCCGTGTATATCAAGGGACGTTCAAGGAGTATCCCGAGTTCGCGCCGTGGAATGCCCAGATTCCAGAGGGCCATGTTGACGGCAATGAATAACAGGAATGCCCCGATTGCATCGCGGAACAGAAAGGGCATGGAGAAGAGTGAGGGACCCCATTGCTGCCACCCCTCCAGTGGCAGCAGCAGCGTACCAATGGAGATAATGCGAACAAGTGGCACGAGCGTCAGCGCTATCGCCAGCCGGCGCCCGGCATCGAAGTGCCCCGACACCGCGTAGCCATAGAGACCGAGCAACACCCCGGCCTGAATGATGAGTTCAAGATGGATGTACCCCGCAAAGGAAACCACCCCGGCCCCCCCGACCAGCGCCAGAACCACCCAGGCCAGCAGCCGGGAGATATGCGAAGGTGCTCCTGAAGAAAGCTGCGGGATAGCCTGAGCGAACCCCGGAGGACGAGGGGAGACCCCCCGGGAGAGTCCACCCGCGCGGCGGTGGATGGTGCGGTGGCGCGGTTTGGGAGGGGGGGTATAGCATGCAATGGCAAGCTGAAGCTCCCCCAACTCCGTGTAGAGCTTCCCCAGTTCGTCCCGAAAGGCATGCGCTCTTTTTTGCCACCCCAGGCGGATAGATGACTGGATGGCTGCCTGGAGTTGCGGGACCCGCTCGTGTCGTGCATCATACCACCTGCCGCTTACGGGAGCGGTGGCAAGGCTGTATCCTACAATCAAGGTATCGGTCACGCGATGGGGAGGCTGCTGGATTGCCCACTTCCAACCCGCCTCAATGTGCGGACGTTCCGCCGCAAAAAGCTGCTCTCCCTGCTGCACCATCGCACCTTCGGGGTGCCGATACCAGGCCGCGGCCTGGTGAGCAACATCGAGGTAGTACAAAGCATAGCGCAGCGCAACCTCCCGTCCATGTCCAGGTTCCAGGTGGTTTGCTGCAAACCAGCGCACTGGCTCCGGCATGCAGTACCGACCAGTCAGGGGGTCGCCCTGCAACAGCTTGCGGCGGCAAAGCAAGTCGAGAACCTTCTTTTCCAGAAGGCGGGCCGTGCGTTTTCTGGTGCGTTTGCTGCGGGCGACCACGGTGGTCGCTGCTGCTGCGTCAAAGCTCGCTTGAAAAACACTCAACTGGCAAAAGATGGTCTGGACATCGGGAGCAAGGGCCTCGTAGCTGGTGGTGAGCACCGCCCGCACCTCCAGCGCAGGACTGTCCGCGGCAGGGGAGTGCGCCAGGTGAGCACGTGCGTCTTCCAGGGCATCCAGATACGCCTCAACGCTCAGGAAGGGGGCATCGGCCAACATGCTGGCACTGATGGCGAGGGCCAGGGGATGGTTTCCGCAGAGCGCACTCAGACGAGGAGCAGCCGGGCCAATCCGCGGACAGATGGTCAGGAGCATGGTTTCAGTTTCTGACATGGCTTTGCGTGGAAGCCACAGGCGCTCAGAGCACGTGCCACCGCCGTTTCTGGGCGTCTCCGATATCGGTCCGATATTTTCAACGTCGGCTTACGGCTTCCCGCAAGCCCAAACCTGAAGGCTTGGGTCGTTGACTAAAATCGGCTCCACAAATACTGGTTGGTCACTTCATGATGGAACTGGACCTCGGCACGCTTGATCTTGCTGCCGAGGTGACGTGGGCATCGGTTGGCCACTACCTCCTTCAGTTCGGCAAACTTGGCGTGGGCCTCCGCCCCCAGAAGCCGGGTCATCGCTTCGCTGGAGCGAAAGTCCTGAATGGCATCGTAGATATTATCGGGCAGGGTTGCCGTGCCGTGGCGCAAACTCGTGACTGGCAAATCGCCCTCCACCCCCGTTTTGAGCAGCGCATAGATCAGCATATAGGGGTTGGCATCGGGGGCAATTGAGCGCACCTCAACCCGCGTCGAACGCGCGTTGGCAATCGGAATGCGGATCATCGAGTCGCGGCCAATCGGTGAGGCATGTATCTTGTTCGGGGCTTCAAATTCCGGATCGAGCCGGCGGTAGGCATTGACACTTGAGTTCAAGATCAGGCACAGGTCAGCCGCAGCGTGCAAAATCCGCTCCACGAAGTCCCACCCATAGGCTGAGAAATCGGCGTCTCCTTTCGGGTCGTGAAACAGGTTCTCCGAGCCATTGGCAATGGAGAGATTGGTGTGCATCCCATTGCCGTTCACGCCGGTCACGGGCTTGGGCAGGAAGCTGGCAGTCATATCGAACCGATTGGCAATCTGGCGACAGATGAGCTTGTAGAGCAGGACTTGATCGGCAGCGATGACTGCCTCTGTGTAGCGGTAGTTCAATTCAAACTGCGAGGGGGCTACCTCGGGGTGATCTTTCTCGTTGCCAAACCCCATAGCGCGTTGCACTTCGGCTGCGGTATCAATAAAGCGTCGCAGCGGCTCTTCCGGCAGTGAGTGGTAGTAACCAGACGTACTCCCAAAGACAAACTCGCCGGTTTCGTAGTAGCGCTGCTCAGCGTTGCGCCCCTGAAAAAGGAGACCCTCGATCTCGCTCGCCACATTGCACGTGATCCCCCTGGTCTCGTACAGGTCGGTGACATAGGTCTGAAGTCTGGTGCGCATATCTGAGGCATAGGGGGTGCCTTCACGTCCCCGCACCATACCAAAGAGCAGCACCTTGCCTGGCCCGAAGACATCTGCGGGGAGCCAGTAGAAGGCCGACCAGTCAATGGCCAGACGCAGATCCGATTCGCTCTGCACGGCGAAGCCCCGGACCGATGAGCCATCGAAGGTGAGCGCATCTGCGGCCTGGAGCAAGAACTTCTTGTCGTAGTCCAGCATGTGCAGCCGACCTTCCAGGTCGGCAAAGCAGACAGTGACCGCCTTGATCCGCTTTTCATCGCTCAGATAGCGCATACGCTCTTCGCGCAGCTGGTCGGGTGCGACACGCGCCATGCGCTGGGCCTTGACTTCGAGATTCAGTTCCTCCAACTGATCATAGGGGATTTCTAGAAAATCACGGAGTTTGTTTGTCATGGTTATTCAGTCTTTCCGTTCTGTTCCTTCCTGGTCTATTTCGCCTGTCTAGCCATAGCTCCTTTCGGTGCAACAGATGCCATTCTCATGGGAAATGCAGCGCCAGCTACGCACGCAGGAGCCAGGCTCCCCCATAGTATACCACAGAACCGCAGCACAAACGAACGATACCCTTCGGGTCCATTTGAACATGGAGAAAGTAGCACCATTACCACGTGAGAATCAACGAAAATTTTAACTACAATTTAACTACATTATGTCTTTGGCGGTTTTTTCACCAAATCTCCTCTCCAAAAACACCAGAAACATGTTGACAAACGATATTCCAACATGGTATCATCAATATCGACACACACGCACACATCGTCAAAGCGCTTTTCCTGGTGTCGTCCCATAGAGGGGGAAAGTTGAGATACAAGAATACGCGCCTCACTGGAACATCACCAGTAGGCAGGAACTTTACCCTCTTTCCCTATGAGTTGAGTTAAGACTCTTATTATCCATCCAGTTTCAAATATCTGTCTATCAGTTATTAGACCAGACAATACCTTCGCCAATTATTTGGGGGTCAGGTCAGCAGGGAGCGGATGGATACGCCCCATCCCCGTGAGCTGCGCCAGGATCCGGTGCAATAAACTCGGC
>DAOTUF010000130.1:0-8885 GCA_034437495.1 Chloroflexaceae bacterium
CTGGAAGAACTCCCCGAACGGGTGGCGCTCAACAAGCTCAAACAATTTGTGGGGCAGTTTGTCATCGGGGCACCGGGCAGTGCCTTCCTGCGAAGCTGTGTGCAGCGGTCGCGCAGCGTGGAGGAGGCGCGGGGGTGGCTCGACCGCTTCTTCTCGGCCTCCCTGCCCTGCGATGGTGGCTTCGTTTGTCCGTGGTCGGCAGCACCGGAGACCCCTACGACCTGACTTACTCTTCCGTCTCCTGCTCTTCTCCCGGTTCCTCTCCCTCCATCAAGTGCCGCACCATCTCTTCCACGGCTCCCGGCTGCGCCAGGAGCGCGTAGGGGTCGTTCGGGTCCGCATACATCACGACCTGGTTCTCCCCGAACACGTAGCGCTCTACCGCGTCGGGGGAGAGGTTGCGAAACGCCCACGCCAGCCCGACCAGGCGTCTCGGGGGGACATCGGTGTGAATATAGTCGCGCAACGCTGTGGTAAGGTCGGCAATGTTCTGCAAGCGTTCGAGCGCATGCCGCTCGCGCACCTGTTCCAGAATGCTGGTCATCACCTGCTGCTGTCGGCGCATCCGCTCAAAGTCGCTGTCCATATGGCGAATACGGGCATAGATGAGGGCGGTTTCGCCATCCATCCGCTGCGGCCCGGGCAAAAAGTGCGCCTCCCTATAGCCATAGTCCATGGTTGGGTAGTGCGGGTCGTACAGTTCGTGCTCGACATCCACCGTAATACCGCCAATCGCGTCGATGGCCTTGATGAAGCCCTGGAAATTGAGGTAGACCACGTAGTCTATGGAAATGCCGAGCAGGTGGCTCACCGTGCTGCGGGCCAGTTCTGTGCCCCCCCCATCCTCCCCGGAGAGTTCGCCGTAGGCATGGGCAGCATTGAGGCGGGTGCGCCCGTAGCCCGGCACATCAACCACCAGGTCGCGGGGGAGCGAGAGCAGCGCAAGCCGCGGCTGCTCCGGCTCGGCTCGGACGACCAGCACGGTGTCCGAACGCGCCGGTATCGTTTCACCCGGGCGGCGGTCAATGCCAAGCACCAGAATGGTCACGGGCGGTCCGGGCGAGGGTACCAGCAGCGACACCTGCTGCGGCGTGGGAGATGGCCCGAGGCTATCGCTCTCGTTATCGCTCTCGCGTTCCAGGTCCAGGGCGGGCGTGGCTCTCGTCTGCCCCGCCAGGGCCAGGCGCATGGTCAGCGGTACGGTCATCGTCACGGTCACGGGCACCTCCCCCTCCCCCTCCCCTGACGCAGGCGATATCCCTGTCCCCGCGGCCTCCGTCGGCAGTTGCATCGCCTGAAGGTTCTCCTGGATGGTCATGAGGGCGTGGGTGGTTTGCCCCAGGAGCGCCAGTCCTCCCACCCCCACGATAATCACCAGCGCCACCACTGCCGTGCGGAGAGCATCCTGCCAGGGCCAGGGCGGAGGCAGGACCGGGGCCGGGGAGGGGGAAGAGATGGGAAAAGGGGCGGAAAAACGGTCAGCCGGTGCGCGTGGCGGGGGAGCCTGTTGAGCCAGCAGGTCCCGAAGAAGCTCTTCATCACGGTCCGGGGGCGCTGCTTGCTCCTGACCCGGCATCAGCAGATGGGCCAGGAGTTGGTCATCGGAAAGGGGGGACGGGCGAGAATGGAACTGGTTTCCCCCCGGCATGTTCTGCCCGGTCGCATCGTTCACATTGGACCTCTCTTCATCACTATCACTATCATCTCCTCCCACTCCCCCCGAGCGCCTCGCTCAGTGGACACACCCTCACCCCCTGCGCCGCGAACTGCTCCAGGATAGCAGGCAGCGCCTCGGCAATCGGGTAGCGGTTTCCGCAGCAGTGCGCCAGGACAATGGTTCCCGCAGCCTGGTCCGACGGGAACGTCCCGGTGACGCGCTGAACCAGAAAGTCGGCGGTTTTGGGCGGGCCAATGGCATCTTGCGCATCGAGCGACCAGAACACCGTCAGGTAGCCCCGGTCAGCCACGCTCAGCAGCACGCGGTCATCGTAGCCCCCGAAGGGCGGGCGAAAGAACGGGCGGGTGGTGGCTCCGCTCACTTCCTGAACGATCCGTTCCGTCTCGTCCAGTTCCCAGGCAATCCGTTCGTGGTCAATCGTCCGAAAATCCGGGTGGGTGACGGAGTGATTCCCCACTTCGTGCCCATCCGCCACCATCTGGCGTACCATCTCCGGGTGGGAGCGGACCTACGCTCCCGTCACAAAGAACGTCATCCGGGTCTGCCCTTCCCGCAGCACGTGCAGCAGCGGCCCGATATCCCCCCGTTCCACATCGACCGTCAGCGCCACGCATGGAAGCGCCGAACTCCCCCGCCTCACGAGCACCGCCTGCCGCGGCAGGGTGGTAGGATACCCTTGCAGGAAGGGGATAATCAGCGGACGTCCGGGCACCAGCGGCTCTTGAACGCGGTTGTAGTGGCGGATGATAGATGGTTCGCTGCCCCCCCCTTCTGCCAGGTGCGCCAGCGTCTCGCCCTCCGCGACGATATGGAGACGATACCCCGCCACCAGAGCCAGGTCGGGCAGGGGAGACAGGTCCCCATCTTCCCCCACCCCCACGTCCTCTGCCCACACCCAGAACACGCCATATCCAGCAAAGTCAGCTTGCAGCCAGTCCCACCCGTAGCGAGCAACCAGGTCGTAAGGGGTTCCCGCAGCGATATCACGGGCCACCGCTCCCCCTGCGCCAGGGGCAAAGTGCGCCGCAGCATCCCGCGGCAGTCGAGGAGCATATTCCCCCGGTCGGGTCATCGCTGCTGGCAGGAGCGTCCGGTAGGGGGCGGTGGGCGAAAGGTTGGGCAGGGCAGCCAGCGATAGCGCAGCTATGCCCATCTCCTCCCGCTGGCTCCAGAGCACCCCGTGCTCACCCAGGTCAGCCTGCACCCATTCCCACCCGTAGCGAGCCGTGATGGTATACGCCGTCCCTGCACGAACCATGCCAGCGGGGGAGCCATCGGGTCCCGGGGCATAGCGGGTGTGGATATCCTGATGCAGCGTCGGGAGGGCAGGCCGCGCCCGAAGCGGAGCCGCTCCCCTTCCCGTCGGGTTCCTTGCATCATCATCATCATTCGTTTGACTGGGGGCGGGAGCACGATGGGCAGGAGCAGGCGGAGTTGAGCGAGGGGGATGGGAACGGGGAACTTGCGGCCCGCGCTCCCCCTCCGTCCCCCCTTCTTCGAGCAATACCCGCGGAGGCAGGGAAACAGAAACCACGCTGGCATCCTGGGCATCCTGTGGGAGGGTCCTTTCGGAGCCGACCGTCAGCGCGAGCACCAGCAAGAGTCCCCCCACCACAGCCTGTCCCACCCATACGCGCCACGCGGACCAGAGCACTCCAGGCAGGAACACCGTTCGGAACACAGCCAGCGCAAGCAAAAGGAGCCACCCACCTCCCACCACGGTGCGCTGGAGGTCGTTGCGGATGGTTGGCGGATCGGTCACGGTCACGGACGGGGCCGGTCGTTTCACCCCTGCTCCCTTTCCCCTTCCAGGAAATAACCCCATACCCTGCTCCTCTTCCCCCATTATACAGGATATGCAGCCAGGCCACAGGAAGAAGCAGGAAAACCCGAAGGCAGATATACCGTATAATACCCCGGTATGACCCTATCCAAACAATCCGCGGTGCTTTTTTCGGTCAGCCTGACCATCTTGCTCGCCGGGGTCAAGCTCCTCATCGGCGTGATAAGCGGGAGCCTGAGCATTCTGGCCGAAGCCGCCGACGCCATCATCGACCTGGTGACGGATGGCGTAACCTTTCTGGCGGTGCGCGTCTCCGACCTCCCCCCCGACGAAGACCACCCCTATGGCCATGCCCGGGCCGAAAATCTGGGGGCGCTGGCCCAGGCCGTGCTGATGGTGATGACCTACGGATGGGTGCTGGTGCAGGTCTTCAAAACCCTGGTGATGGCCCCGCAGCGCCCGACCTTCTCGCTCGGTATCTTCCTGGTGATGAGCCTGTCCCTCGGGGTCAACCTCCTGCGTGTCCAGATGCTCAGGCGGGCCGCGAGCCGCCTCAAGAGCCAGGCACTCAAGGCCAGCGCCACCAACTTCCTGAACGATGTCCTGCGCTCGCTGGTGGTGCTGCTGACCATGGGGGTGATTATGCTGGCTCCTCGCCTTGCCCTGCCGCCCTGGTTCGTAGAGCGCTTCGACGCCATGGCTGCGGCGCTGGTCGCCCTGATTGCCCTGCGAAGTGCCTGGGTCCTGGGTAAGCAGGCTATCCACACGCTGATGGACGGGATACCCTATGACCTGAGCCACCGTCTGACCAGCCGCATTGCCGCGCTGCCGTCGGTCGTGCCCAACAGCGCCAGTGTCCGCGCCCGCTTCGTGGGGGAACAACCCTTTGTTGAGGTCATGGTGGGGATGCCGCGTGGCCACTCGCTCGAAGAAGCCCACGAACTGGCGCACCACGTCGAGAACGCCATCCGGATGGACCTGCGCGAGGCCAGCGTGCTGGTGCATGTGGAGCCAACCCGCACCGCCACCGAGCCATATACCACGGCGGTCTACTCAGCGGCGCAACGTCTGGGGCTGCGCGTCCACAATCTGGCTATCTACCAACTCAAAGAGGAAGTTCGGATTGAAATGGACCTGGAGCTTCCGGGGAGCATGACCCTGACCGAGGCCCACCCCTTCTCCGAACGGTTGGAGGCAGCCATCGCCGCCGAACTCCCGTGCCAGACGGTCATTGCCGTCCACCTGGAGCCGCGCCACGACCAGGTTCAGTCGGCGGTCCGCTACGTTCCCCTGGAAGAACAGGTGCGCCAGGCCATAGGCACGCTCTCCAACGCCTCGTCCATTGGCCTGACGGAAGTGCTTCTGACGAACGACGGCATCATCATCACACTGCACTGCTACTTCCCGGGAGACACCCTGCTCACCGACGTGCATACGGCCATGTCCCGGATGGAGCGGGAATTGCGCCGCGTGATACCGGATGTCGTGCGCGTCCAGATAGACCCCGAACCCGACCACCGGCGCTCCGCTCGTGACCGGTGAGGAGCGAGGGAGAACCGGGGCAGTTGGGAAGCGGGGGCCGACCGTGTTATTTCTCCACCTCGCTGAACAACCCGCTCAGGCGGTCCAATTCGTTGGCCGTGGCGTGGGTGAAGTGGCCGGAGAGGATACCAGAAATGCCGCGGAATGGCTTCCCGATGTGCATTCCCTGCCCATCAATAGTAAATTCCCGTATCTCCTTGTCGTGCATCGAGCCGCGCATCTTCAGCACGGTCAACCCCCGCCGCATCTCCCCGAACAGTTCGACATAGCGCAGGAGAATGATAGAATCGGTGATTGTCGAAATGTGCGCCTCCGTAATCGACGTTCCGCCGAGCAGGGAGGGAGTGGTCGAGGTGTAGAGTCCCACAACCTCTTTGTGCTTGATGAACGACGTGAGGCCGATGACGAATTCCCGAAAGCCCCGAATGGTCGAAACCCGCTCCAGCGCCGAGAGGCTGTCTATCGCCACACGGTTGGGGCGAAATTCTTCAATCACCTGCTTCATCTGGAGCAACTGGTCTTCCAGCCCCGCCGCCTCCGGGTAGTTGCAGACCACCCGCAGCTTGCCTTCCTGCTCCATCCGCTCGAAGTCGGCCCCCCACCCGGTCGCATTGCGCGAAAGCTGGTCGCGGCTCTCTTCGAAGGCAAAGAGCAAGCAGCGTTCGTTGGCATTGGCTCCCGCCGACATAAAGGCGGTCGCCATGAGCGTTTTGCCCGTACCCGTCGCACCAGAGACCAGAATGACCGAATCCCGGAAGAACCCCCCGCCACACATCCGGTCCAGTTCGGTGTTCCCCGATGTCACCCGCACATCCGACGACTTTTGTACCAACCCGATGGCCGAAAGCGGGATAACCACAATCCCCTGCTCCGGGATGACGGTAAAGGGAAACTCGCCCTTCTGGTGGCTCACCCCGCGAAACTTGAGTATCTCCACCGTGCGGCGGCGCTTCTCCTCCTCCATAATGTTGCGCAGGATGACCACATTATCCGCGACAAACTCTTCGACCCCGAAGCGGGCAATCTCGCCATATTCTTCGGTGCGCTCGGCGGTCATCACCGTCGTGACCCCGATACGCCGCAGCGCCGATGCAATCCGAAACAATTCGCTCCGCACCCGCGCCCCGTCCGAAAGCTGGCTGAAGATAGCCCCGAGCGAATCCATCGAGACCCGCGTCGCATTGACCTGCTGAACAGCGCTCTCAATGCGGGCCAGCAGCGCCCCCAGGTCGTAGTCCCCCGCATAAATCGTCTCTTCTCCGGGCTGCCGTGAGGCGTCTACGAAGGCCCACACTCCTTCGGCTTCCCATTTCGGAATATCCCAGTTAAACCCCCGCATATTGCGGCAAATATCCGTTGGGGATTCTTCAAAGGTCACAAACACCCCGGTTTCTTGCTTTCTCACTATCCCTTCTGCGAGAAACTGGGCGGCGAGGACCGTCTTGGCGCTCCCGGCGGTGCCAGACACCAGCGTCGTCCGATATTTGGGCAGACCGCCATTGCTGATATGGTCAAACCCGGGGATGCCGGTTTCCAGTTTTTCAATCTGAGGGTATTGGTCTATCTGGCTCATCATGCATCTCCTTGGTGCTCACTGTGCTGCTGAAGATTCAGTCCTAACAAAACCCTCGCCGTGTCGGTCAGATCGCCAATGATACGCCGACGGGGGGGGGGCAATTCCCGTATCAGGGTCGGCGTCACCATGATTTTCTCGCGTTCAGCCAACTGGGGGTTTTCCAGAACATCAACAATGACCAGTTCATACTGATCGGGCAATTCCCGCTCACAGATTTGTCGCAAATTTGCGATAGCCCGCTCGGCCCGCGGCGTATCGCCGGTTACATACAACTTGAGCAAAAATTTGTCCATGGCACTTCCTTCACTTCTCCTGTTCCACCGATTGTTGTTCGTCTTGCCGCTTGTGGAGAAGGGTTCTCGTCATCCCCAAAGACTGACTGCGATAGTATGAAGCCAGATATCCCATGAGTTCGAGAACCATCAGCCGCCCTTCTTCGGTATACGCCTGTGCCTTCAGCGGGTTGACCCGCCTGCTCTTGGTCTGGAGAACCTGGCTGTGGATTTCGACCACATCACGGGGACTGGCTTTCAAAAACCCCAGGCGTTCTGCTATCACACGGAGGTCTTCGGAGAGGCTATAATCTACCTTATAGGCCCGCTGCTCCACCGCCTGCTCCATAATCGTCTCGTAGCGCTGGAGCAGTTCATCAAAGACATGGGGGGCGCTCTTGTGCAACGATATTGTCCCGAACATACTGGTCGTCGCATCTCCCCCCAGGGAGGTGCTGGAAAGCTGAAGCAACCCGCGTATTTCCCGCTCCTGCCCACGTATCCGGGCCGTATTCGCCTCAAGTTCCGCTTCGGCCTTTGCCAGCCTTCTAGCTTCTGTCACCTCTCTATGAACCACCACAATCCGACGGGGGGCGCTCCGGACCAGGGGGTAGACCTGGATACGAAACCAGCGCTCTTCCTGACTGGCTTCGTAGAAGGGATAATCGATTTCAAACGCTTCGGTGGTTCCCTGGAGGACCGAGGTCATACCGTCCAGAATGCGGGACGATTCCTGGAAGGCATGTCGGCACGCCTCAAAGAGGTTGACCCCCACCCGGGTATGCTCAATCGCGGGGTCTCCGTGTTCCTGGGCAAACTGCACCCAGAAATCGTTGGCGGCCACAATGATCCCCTGTTCGTTTATCACCGCAATGTGGGCATCGATGGAGTTCAGGATAGCCAGCACAAACTGTTCCGTCTCACGCAACGCTTCTTCGGTGCGCTTCCGCGCTGTAATGTCACGGAGCGAGATGAGATAGGCGCACTTCCCCTCCCATTCGGTCTCTACGACGCGCAGTTCGGCAATGATGGGAGTATCGGCATCCTCTCTCCGCCGAACGATGTCAATCTCCGTGGACTCTCCCAACAGCACCGGGAAGCCAAAAAGCTCGCCTTGCAGGGCGTCTGCCGTATGCCCAAAGAGCGCCTCTGCTGACGGGTTGACAAACCGAACCACTCCTTCGGCGTCAACCACGATAATCCCGTCTGCATTGCGGGTTATGAGGTTTCGGAACCGGGCCTCTCCCACCTGGACTTCGTGGCTGTAGTGCTGCAACTGGCGCTGCATGCGATGCCGTTCGACCGAACAGAGCAGCACATGCACCAGCGCATCGCCGTTGAGATGCTCCCGTATCAGGTAGTCCTGCGCCCCGACCTGAATGGCGCGGCTGGCCAGGTCCTCTTCCTCCTGCATACTCAATACGACGATGGGGATATCCGGTGCCTGCTGGTACACCTCCTTCACCAGTTCCAACCCTCCCCGCTCGTTCCGTTCGCTCCCAACGCGCTCATGCTCATCAGCAAGGAACAGGTCAAGCAAAATAACATCCACTGGCTGACTTTCGAGGCAGCACAGCGCCTCTTCAAGCTGCTTCGCATGCACCAGTTCAAACTCCGGGGCGTCCGTCTGCGTCAGCACCCGGTGCAGCACGGAGCTACCCGGGAGGGTATTTTCGACCAGCAAAACCCGCAGAGGGATTCGCCGCTCTGGTTGCTTCGGCTGGTCTGGTTGGTCTGGTTGGTCTGGTCGATTCATGAGGAGACCGCTTGACTTTCCACGTCCAGTCCGGTCCGGTGAAGAAACCACGGCCGGATCTGGTTGCTTCTCTATCACGATTGGATGCGAAACCGCTGCCAGGAGGCATCACGGATACTTGCCTTCAGGCGCGGAAGCCCAGGAGCTTTAGCCCTGGGAGGAAGCGCCCCGCTTCAGCGGCTTCAGCCCATTGCCGAAGCCATACGTCTGGTTTTTCGTCTTACGACAGGAAAACCAGCAAACCCACTCGCCTTGCGGCGGTCAGGTGTGCCTCGTTC
>DAOTUF010000131.1:0-6797 GCA_034437495.1 Chloroflexaceae bacterium
GCTGGTCAACGGTGACCGTACCGATCTCCTTGATGGCGTTGACCAACGTCCGCCACAAGAGCGATCCCACCGGTCCTCGCGCCAGGTCTTGGGCCATGGCCAGGCGGCCGAACTGACGGATCTTGCCCACCAACGACCACTCCCTCTCAGCCCCCCCGCAAGAAAGGCCGCGTTGGTCTGATGCTTGGCCTGGGGGCCGGGGGGTGTACGCTGGTGCTGGTGCTGCTGTGCGTGGTGCTCGGGGTGCTGGCGCAGATGGGTGAGGATACCCAGGACAGCGCGGGGACGGGAGGGGACAGACGGACTCCAACCGCGACCCGGCGCTCGACCGCGACCGTTCCCGCTCCGTCAGCGACGAGTGTGTTGGGACCCTACAACACGGCTCCCGCGGCCACGGAAGAGGTGGAAGAGGTGCCGGCGACCAGAGCACCAACATCGCGCCCCGTAGACCAACCCACGGTGGAACCGGCCCCTGACTTGCGTCCGACCCCTACGACCCTCCCGCCTCGTGCGGCCCCTCCCGCGCCTTCGGATTTGAACGCGGCCCTGGTCGCGCGGGATGACTTCGCGGACAACCGCAACGGGTGGTTCACGGGCGAATATAGCGGAAACACCATTGGCACCCAGGCCATCCGGGATGGGGTGCTGGTGATGACCTTTGCAGAAGGGAGCATCGGGAACTACGAGGTGTGGGAAACTCCCCTGCAAGACTTTATGGCGCAGATCGATATGGCGGTGCTCACGCCGGGAGCCTTCGGGGGGTTGTCGTTCAATATCCAGGACAACAGCAACAGCTACGGAGCCTACCTCGCCCCCGACGAAACCTATTACATTCTGCGCAAGTGGCAAGACAACGAGGGCATTCTCCTGGCCGGCGAGGAGCACGCGGCTATCAAGTCTGGCAATGCCACCAACCGTATGCTGCTCATCCGACAGGGAAGCACGATGCAGTACTATGTGAACGATGTCCTGGTCGTGGCGCACGAAGATGATACCTTTCGCGGGGGACAGGTGGGGTTGACGGCCTTCCCGGGCGATGCAGGCGAAGCCGAGGTGTTGTTCGACAACTTCCGCCTGTGGCGTCTGCCGTAGGAGCAGCACCCGGACACGCTGTTCGCTGGTCGTCTGGCTCCTGGTGATGCTGCGCTGGCTGGTGGTGATGAGGCTCCACCAGCCTTCCCCCCTACCCGCTGCTGCCCAGGGCGAGATGCTGGAAGGGACAGGTTACGGCTGTGAGCGGGGGGGGGCCTTCCGCACGCGCCGCGCCACTGCCTCTACAAAGAAGCCGAGCGCCTCGACCCGCAGCAGCAGGCTCAGTCCCGCATAGAGCAGCACCCCCGCTCCCCCCGCCACGCCAATCTGGAGCAGGGGCAAGAACGTCACCTCGCCGGCCCACGCCCCGATGGTGCGGGAAAGCAAGGAGACGACCAGCGCCATCACCGTGCTTGCCACCACCGCCTTCCCGAATGCCTCCCCCAGGCGCAACCCGTGGAGTGGGAGCACACGATGGAGCAGCCACAGCATCAGGAGCGCATGCCCGATCCACTGGGCCGAGTTTCCCGCCACCAGCGACAGAAAGCCCAGGGAGGTAAAGTGCAGCAGCAGCAGCGCGGTGCCGAGATAGATGAGGATGGCGGCCCCCTGCACCAGGTTCGGGGTCAGCGTGTTCTTGCGGGCGTAGAAGGTGTAGATGAGCACCTGGTCAACGGCGGCGGCGGGCAGGCTTGGCAGGTAGAACAGCAGCGCCGTGGCGGTCGTCGCCGTGTCGCTGGCCTGAAACTCCCCCTGTTCGAAGAGCAGCGACACAATGGGGTCGCGCAGAGCCGCCAACCCCGCGGCGGCGGGGACGGCCAGCAGCAGCACCACCTTCAACCCCATTCCGAACATCCGCCGAAATGGTTCGTGGTCGGCGGTCGCATCCATACGCGAGAGGGTAGGCAGCACCGCCAGCGACACCGCCGATGCGACCAGGCCAAGCGGGAACTGGATGAGCGTGGTGGCGTAGAGCATCGTAGAGAGGGCCGACGGAAACCCCGACGCCAGCCAGCGGTCAATGAGCGTCCCGACCATCGAAAAGCTGATGCCCATGGCCACGGGCGCATAGAGGCGCAGCACCCGCCGGACCACCGGGTGGTTCAGGCTGAGCAGGGGTCGATAGCGCATCCCCCGCAGCCCCGGTAGCTGGAGGAGCACCTGCCCCACCGCTCCGATGACCATCCCCACCGCCAGGCTCGCCACGTCGAGCCGGTCGTGGAAGAGCACCGCCCCCAGGATGATACCCGCATTGAACATCGCCGCGGCAAAGGCGGGGAGCAGAAAGGTCCGTCTGGCATAGAGCACGGCGGTAAGCAGGCCGGAGAGGCCCATAAAGAAGACCGCGGGCAGCATCATGCGGACCAGCAGCACGGTAAGGGGGTGAAGCTCCGGGCGCGATGCCTGCACCAGCAGCCGAACCGCCAGCGGAGCCTGCCATATCATCAGGGCAATCAGCAGGGCCAGGGCCAGCAGCGCAATGTTGATGACCCCGGAGACGATGCGCCAGAACTCGCGCTCGTCTCCCTCGGCGTATTCGCTGAACACCGGTACCAGTGCCGCGCTGATTGCGCCGTTGATCAGCAGGTCGTAGAGCGTGATGGGGATGGTGAACGCTGCGGTGTAGGCATCGGCACCAGGACTGGTGCCAAAAAAGTAGGCGATGACCGACATCCGACCAAGTCCAAGCACCCGGCTGGCAACGTTGCCCACGGCAACAAACAGGGCAGCAATGGCAATCTGTCTCACTCCGGGAAGACGTCTCCTGTGGTGATGAGGTGGGAAGCACCCGCCGCGTCCCGCAGGCGCAGCGCCCCGGACGGTTCGACATCCTCGGCGCAACCTGCCACCAGACCGGTCGCAGTCTCGACCTGCACTTCCTGCCCCAGGGTATCCAGCAGCGCCCGCCACGCCTCAAAGAGATGGTCATGTTCCCCGTTCTGAAGGCGGATATACCAGCTATCCAACCGGGTGAGCAAGGCCCGCATCAGGGGGAGCCGCCGGACCGGAGTCCGCAGCACATCCGCCAGGCAGGTGGACGGGAAACGGAGGGGGATATCGGGGGGGGGGCCGGCGTTGACGTTCAGTCCGCAGCCACATACCGCCCAGGTGACGGCTCCTTCGCTGCTGCCCGATTCGAGCAGCAGCCCGGCCACCTTCTTCCCCTCCAGCAAGACGTCATTTGGCCACTTGAGGCGAGGCCGAAGGCCAGTTGCCCCGGCTATGCCCTCGCACACCGCCACTCCCACCATCCAGACGAGCGCGGGAGCCTGCGCCGGACGGAGCCACGATGGGCGCATGGCCAGGGAGAAGAGCAGGTTTTTCCCCTGCGTGGCCCCCCATGGCCGCTGCATCCGGCCCCGCCCGGCGGTCTGCTCATCTGCCAGCACCAGCATTGGCAGCACGGTGGCGGGAGCGTCCTGAAGGTGCTCACGCGCCACGTCCATCGTTGACCCGACCTGTGGGTAGCAGCGCACACTGCGCGGCAGCACGGTGGTTCCCAGTCCCCGCAGGATGGCCGGAGGGGTCAGGGGGTCGGGATGGTCGGAGGGGTCAGGGTTGTCAGACATGCTCCCCCTCCTTAATCGCCACCGAAGATGCCTCCCAGGTTCAACCCACCGCTGCTGCTGCTGCCACCACCGCCGCCAGCGGGCATATACTGGGCGAGCTTCTTCGCCAGGTTGATGGCGGGCATCGTCTGCAACCAGATGCGCCCCGGCCCCCGCAGGGTCGCCAGGAACAACCCCTCGCCGCCAAACAGCAGGTTCTTGAAGCCCTTCACCAGTTCGACGTCGAATTCTACGGTGGGTTCGTACATGGCGACGTGGCCGGTGTCCACCTTGAGCACTTCACCGTCGTCGAGCGTGTATTCCATAATCTCGCCATCCAGCTCCATGAACGCCAGGCCCGGCCCGGTCAACCGCTGCATAATGAAGCCTTCGCCCCCGAAGAACCCGGCTCCCAGTTTCTTCTGAAAATGGATATCAAGCTCGACGGTGCGTTCGGCACACATAAAGGCATCCTTCTGGCAGACAATCTGCTGTCCGTTATCCAGGTCAAGCGGGATGACCCGCCCCGGGAACTCGGCGGAGAAGCCAATGATCCCATCGCCGCCCTGGGCGGTGAAGGTCGCCATAAAGATGGACTCGCCCGAAACAAACCGCTTGAAGATACCTCCCAGGCCGCCTTCGGCGTTCGTCTCCATCTGGATATTCGCGCTCATCCAGCTCATCCCACCTCGCTCCGAAAACACTTGCTTGCCGTCGGGCAGCGCAATGACCACCGCCTGAAGCGTGGTCCCGACAATCTCAAATTCCAACCCGCTCCGGCCCGTTCCTCGCTGCGAAACGACGGGATCGGGAAGATCAATCCGTGCCATGTGCTGTTCTCCTTACATACTCAACGTACTCAGGTCCTCAACCGTTCTGGTTACGGAATGGTGGCTACTTCGGTCAGGTGCCACGTTGCCAGAAGCCGCTGCAAGGTGCCATCGGCCTCCAATTCCTGGAGTGCTCCATTCACTGCTTCTTGCAATGCCGTATCGCCCTGCTGGAGCGCAATGGCATACTGCACCGTCCTGAATGGCTCCCCCACCACCTTGATCAGGTCGGGGTGCTGGCTCACGTACCAGGCGGCCACCGGCCCGTCGGCTACCACTGCGTCTACTCCCCCGGAAATAAGGCCATTGAAGGCCAGATCGATGGTCTCGTATGGCTGAAGCCGTGGGGTATCCCCCCCGGCCTGTCGGGCCACCGCTTCGCCCACGGTGTCCTGCTGCACTCCGACCAGGCGGGCGTTGGGGAGGTCTTCCACTCCGGCTATGCCGGTTTGTTCTGCCGAGACCACCACGACCTGTCCCACCTCCAGGTAGGGACGGGAAAAGTCAACCACCTGCTTGCGTTCGGTTGTCACCGCCACGCCGGAGACCACCAGGTCAAAATCGCCGCGGTTCAACGCTGCCAGGATGCGGTCAAAATCGCGGAAGCTCCTGAATTCGACGGTGGCATTGAGCCGTGCGCCGATTGCATACATCAGGTCGATGTCAAACCCGACGATACGCTTCGTTTTACTCTCCACGTATTCCATCGGGGGGTAGGCCGTGTAGCTCCCGACAACGAGCGTTTGCCCTGCCAGGTCCGCGAGAGGGGAGGCAGAGGGGGTATCTGGTTCTGATGGGGAGGCGGTGAGCGCAGTCGGGAGGGGGGTCGGCAGGGTGGTTGGCTCTGGTGCAGGGGTGACGGGCGTTTCTGGTGCGGGAGAAACGGTTGCCTCTCCTGCGGTTGGTGCTGGCTCGTCCGGGGTCGTCGTAAGCGTCCCGGTCATCCCATCGCTGGCCGTGATGGGGGAAGCAGGGGCGGGGGTTGCTTCCCCTGCGGTCTCCCCCTCTTCGTCTCCCAGAAAGGGGATATCGCACGCGGTCAGGAGCGCCGCCAGCACTCCCAGTGCCGCCAGCATCACCAGAGCAACGAAACGTCGGGATGTGTGGGGGAACCCCATGATGTACAGCCCCTTCTTGTCTGGCATCGGTCATCCATCATCCATCATTCTGGGGTGATTATACCACGACACGGGGACCCCTGGTGGTCTGCCCTGCTATCCCTGCTATAATGGGAGCAGGAACGAATGAAGCGGAGAAAGGACCTTCCTATGAGCCTGGAGCGAACCAGCCTTGCCCTGCTGACCGAAGCTGCCGCTGTTCTGGAGGCGGGCTTTGCTGACCTGCCAGACCACCGACCGACCACCGACCTGGAACGCCTGCGTCCGGTGCTCCTGGAGGTGGCCCGGCGGCTCCACGATAACTACCCCTACCATCACCCACTCTACGCCGGGCAGATGCTCAAGCCCCCCCACCCGGTCGCCCGGCTCGCCTATGCCCTCGCCATGTTCCTCAACCCGAACAACCATGCGCTGGATGGCGGACGGGCAAGCTCTGCAATGGAAAAGGAAGTGGTTGCTGACCTGGCGGCTATGGTCGGGTGGGGACCGCAGCCTCCGTCCGCCTATCTGGGGCACCTGACCGGCGGGGGAACGCTGGCAAACCTGGAGGGTCTCTGGGTTGCCAGCCAGGTGATGGGGGCCGACAGGACTATCGTGGCTTCGAGTCAGGCCCACTCCACCCACCGTCGCATGGGCGAGGTGCTCGGGGTGGACTTCCAGACCGTTGCGGTGGATGCCCACGCCCGCATGGACCTGGGAGCCTTGCACACGACTCTGGCGCAAGAAGGGAGCAGGGTGGGCACGGTCGTGGTGACGATGGGCACGACCGCCACCGGTGCGGTAGACCCGCTCCCCGCTATTCTGGAGATGCAGCAGACGTATGGCTTTCGGGTGCATGTTGATGCGGCCTACGGCGGGTACTCGACGCTGGTAGAAAACCTGACCCCGGAGGTGCGGGCCGCCTTCGACCGGTGGTCGGAGGCCGACTCGATTGCGATTGACCCCCACAAGCACGGTCTGCAACCCTATGGCTGCGGCTGTATCCTCTTCAGAGACCCGCTGGTCGGGCGCTTCTACCAACATGAGTCGCCCTATACCTACTTTACTTCGAACGAACTGCACCTCGGGGAAATCAGTCTGGAGTGTTCGCGGGCGGGGGCGTCTGCCGTGGCGCTGTGGGCAACCCACCGTCTGCTTCCCCCGGTGCGGGGTGGCGAATTTGCCCGTGGCCTGGAGCGGGGGCGCACGGCGGCTCTGGCGCTGTATGAGCGGCTCCAGGCCGACCCTCGCTTCCTCGTCCCTCCCTCCCCCCCCGACCTGGATATCGT
>DAOTUF010000132.1:0-2278 GCA_034437495.1 Chloroflexaceae bacterium
GCGACCACCCATCGGCGCGTTGCTGCCCGCATATCGTGCAGCACGACCCGCGCCGTATTGGAGCCACTGGCCCCGAAGACCCCCCCGCCAGGATGGGTGCTGGCTCCCGTCAGGTAGAGGCCCCGAATGGGGGTCCGATAGCCTGCCAGGTCGTGCAGCGGGCGAAAAAACATCATCTGGTCGAAACTCATCTCCACGTGCATCACATTGCCCTGGAGCAACCCCAGACGCTCTTCGAGGTCAACGGGGGACTGGATGAACCGGTCAAGAATGGCCCCTCGCATATTCGGCGCGTAGGAGTAGAGCACTTCGAGCACCCGGTTGGCCGCCTGTTCGTGGATATCCGCCCACCGTTGTCCATTCGCCAGCCGGTAGGGGAAATATTGGGACCAGAGAAAAACGGTGTGGTTCCCTGGTGGGGCAACCTCCGGGTCTATCGCGCTGAAGGTCATAGCAAGCACCGCCGGGTCTCGTGCAGGAACCCCCCGCAGATAGTCCGCGTAGGCGTGGCGCACATAATCCATAGAGGGGCAGAGCAACTGCATTCCCTGGTGACTCTCGTGCGGCCTTCCGCCGGAGGGCGCAGCCAGATAGTCCGGGAGGGTGCTCGCCGCGCACCGCACGGTCATCCCGAAGCCATTGCCGACCCGAATATGCCGCAGCCGCTTCACCAGGTGGGCCGGCAGATGCTCTTCCCCGACCAGCGAAAGCAGCGTGGTCTGAACGTGTGCGTTGGAAACCACCACCGGCGCTTCAAACCGCTCGCCCTGCTGCGTTTCGACCCCGCGAACCCTGCCCTGATGGACGAGGACCCGCCGCACCGGGGCTTCAAGCACCACGTCCCCGCCCAGGCTCACCAGCGACCGGGCCAACGCCTGGGTAAGCATCCCACTCCCGCCGCGAGGATGTTTCGCGCCACAGGTATGCATCATCGCGTGCCACCCGAAGAAATCTCCCGACCCGATTTCATCGGGCGGTGGTCCACTCTGCGCTGCCAGCCAGGTCATCGCTGCCCGCATTGCCTCGCTCTCAAAGGTTTCCGTAATCAACTGGGCGTAGTGGGTGAAGAGCCGGCGAGACAATTCATACGTGCTTGAAACCTCTCGGGGCAACTGTGGAATCTTCGCCGCCACTCCGCCAACCAGATGGGCAACGGATGGTGGTTGTAGGAACGTGGCAAAGACCGCCTCATTGATTGGCTTCCAGAAGGCCATAAAACGGCGATAGGACTCGGCATCGCGCTCGCTGACCTGCGCAATACTGGCACACGTCTTCTCGATATCCCGGAAGAAGCAGAGAGCGCCGCTCTGGTCGGGGAGGGGGTAGAAGGCGAACGGATCCATGTCAATGTATTCCAACCCGTGGCGTTCAAGCTGAAGGTCACGCACAATGGGCGTCAGATGGATCATAATGTGAGCCGACGAGCCGGTGTCAATCTTGTAGCCCGGAATCACCTCCTCGGTGCAGACTGCCCCCCCGATAATTGGTCGTCGCTCCAGCACCAGCACCCGCTTCCCGTCCTTTGCCAGGTAGCCCGCGCAGATGAGGCCGTTGTGCCCGCCCCCCACCACAATCACATCATAGCTTCCCGATGGTTTCATGATTTGAAAACCCTTGCACCTATCATATCATACCCCTCCCCGACCCGGCGGTCAGCCCTGGCGCTTCCCCTGGTCATCCGCACGCCTTGACAACTCGCCCACGATGTATGACACTATCAGGTACAGGAAGGAGCACCTACGATGCCCAATGGAGCGCAACAGACCATGAAACCCGATGCCTACCTCGAAGGAATCCGCCTCTTCAATCAAGGGGCATTCTGGCATGCCCACGAACAGTGGGAAGCCTGCTGGCATAATTCAACCGAGCCAGACAATACCTTCTACAAAGGCATCATCCAGGCGGCGGGGTCCCTCTACCACTGGCAGAAGGGCAACCCCCGCGGTCTGCACCTGAACTGGGACAAAAGCCGCACCAAACTCACCCGCCTCCCGGGAACCTATAAAGGGCTTGACCTTTCCACATTCATTGCGGATATGGATCAGTTTATCTATCAGGTTCAGGTCGCCCACCAGACTGGCCCCGGCCAACACCAGGAAGACCCCCCGCCGTTCCCCCGCCTTATGTTCGGTGAGGGGGCCGGGGGAAGAACATAAGCAGGCAGCACAAGGAGGACCACCCGATGAGCACCGCCATCATCCCCGTCACCGAGCAGGAACGGGAGATCATCTACCCGGAAAGCGACGGACAACCCATGGCCGACAATACGCGCCAGTTC
>DAOTUF010000133.1:0-2349 GCA_034437495.1 Chloroflexaceae bacterium
GCCCATCCCGACGCCCACGCAGGTCTACACCTTCGGGCAAGAACTGGCGACCCTGCCCGGGCACGCGGGGGGTCTCTGGGCCGCTGCCATCAGTCCAGACGGCTCCACCCTGGCCACCGCCTCGGCGGACACGACGGTCAAGCTGTGGGATGGGGCGACGCTGACGGAGCTTCGGACGCTGCCCGGGCACCGTGATGCGGTGCGGTGGGTCGCCTTCAGCCCGGATGGGGCGCGGCTCGCAACGGGTTCTGCCGACACCACGGTGAAGCTCTGGAGCCTGCCCGATGGCGAGGAACTGGCAACCCTGCGCGGCCACACCGACGAGGTCGCGGCGGTGGCCTTCAGCCCGGACGGGGCGCTGCTGGCCAGCGGCTCCAAGGATGCCACGGTGCGCGTGTGGGCGGGGGTGGGAATGCCCCTGGCAACGCTGACGACGACGCTGGCCCTGACGATGACCCTGACCGGCCACGAAAACTGGGTCGAAAGCGTGGCGTGGAGTCCGGATGGGGCGCTGCTGGCCAGCGGCTCGCTCGACCAGACGGTACGGATCTGGTCGGTGGAGCGCGGGGAGGAGGTGGCCGCGCTGCGAGGGCATACCCACTGGGTGCTGCCGGTGGCCTTCAGCCCGGACGGGGCGCTGCTGGCCAGCGGCTCCAAGGATGCTACCGTGCGGCTGTGGGAGGTCGCCACGGGCGAGCAGGTGCGTATCCTGGAGGGGCACGCCGATGAGATTCGTTCGGTGGCGTTCAGCCCGGATGGGGCGCTGCTGGCCAGCGGGTCGGAGGATGAAACGGTGCGGCTGTGGGCGCTCCCCGATGGCCGTCCCCTCGCCACGCTGCGGCCCGGCTCGTCGGCTGCCTGGGTGGGCTTCACTCCGGGCGGGAGCCGGCTGGTCACGGCCCACGGCAATGGCGTGGCGAAGGTGTGGTTTGTGGGGGGGGAGTGGGGCGATACCAGGTGAAGATGGTGTCCCGTCTGGTGGCGAGGTGCAGGGGGGGCGAGTTGTTTTGCCCGCGCAAAAGTATGGTACAATAGGGAATTGCAACCCTGACATGGTGTTTGATACCGATACCAGGTATCCCGCTCTTCACCGGACCAGCAAACCATGCCACACGAGCATCCCACTTGATGCTCGATGACCTGATGTGGATGTGTAACTCCTCCGGTCCCTGCCTATGGTATAAAATGTGTTAAGATGCGGGGGAGAAGAGACGCAGGGGATGGTCATCCCCTGGAGCTTCATCCTCTCATCGCACGATCCGGGATCAGTGGCGATCCTGAAAGGAGAAAGTCAATGGCTGACACACGTATCCAGTTTTTGCTTGAGCGGGCTGTCGATTCGCGGACCAAGCTGTATATCCTGCTCATTTTCCATGAAAGCCCCCATCTAGAGGCAACTCCGTCGATGATCGTTGAGCGATGCTGCCGCGATATCTGGAGCGTCAGGCAGGCACTCAAAGAGCTGGCTGAGGATGGGATTCTTGCCGTAAGCCGGAGTGTGGGCGGCGAACCGTTCTACTGCTTCCAGCCCTGCTCCGAATACGTCCAACCGATTGAAGCTCTCATACGGAGCTACGATGACCCGTATGAGCGCGAAGCGTTACTTCACGCTATTTCCGACCTCTCCGGGTATGCCATAATCCGGCACGCTTCTGGACAGCGGTTCCAGGCCATGGTTGGGTAGGCCGCCGGTCCAGCGCCAGACGGTTGCCCGTTTTCTTTCATTTTCAGGGGAGGGGGTGCTCTCAGGTAGTACGGTGGGAGTCCCCCTCCTCGGGCAGAGTGCCTTCCTGGGCCGGTGGTGCTGCCAGACCTGACCCCGATTCTGCATCTGGAACAACGCTTGCAGATTGGGAGAGGATGTGCTATACTTTCAGGAAATTCTGAGACGGGCGATTAGCTCAGTTGGTTAGAGCGCGTCGTTCACACCGACGAGGTCAGTGGTTCGAGTCCACTATCGCCCACCAAAATAGGTCGGTTTTTTTGTTGCCTTTTTTCATCAACTCCCCCCACGCTTTTTCCCGGCAACTCAACTGACTGATGTTCCTGGCTGAAATATCCATACTCCTGATGGGGGCATAAGGTCCCCCGGCAGGACCCGTCACCCCACCCCCGCCTGGGCGCGGGGCGACGATGATTAAGCGGCCTATGCAGTTGGTAAGGTGCCACAATGACGACTGATATCCAGGTCATTTCCTCTGAAACAGCCGGGTCATCTCACCCCCGTCGGGTCCAGCAGCGCCCGCGCCCGCCCCAGGAAGTCGGCCTCGCGGCGGTCGGCGTCGCGGTGCAGCCGCGGGGGATACCAGAAGACCTGGTCGCGCAGCAGGGTCGCGTAGACCATCTGCT
>DAOTUF010000134.1:0-5885 GCA_034437495.1 Chloroflexaceae bacterium
AGCAGATGGTCTACGCGACCCTGCTGCGCGACCAGGTCTTCTGGTATCCCCCGCGGCTGCACCGCGACGCCGACCGCCGCGAGGCCGACTTCCTGGGGCGGGCGCGGGCGCTGCTGGACCCGACGGGGGACGGATGACCCCGTTGTTTGAGGGGAAATGACCTGGATATCAGTCGTCATTGTGGCACCTTACCAACTGCATAGGCCGCTTAATCATCGTCGCCCCGCGCCCAGGCGGGGGTGGCTATCCTGTCGGGACACTTTCCCCCCCGTTTGAATCGGGGGTGGCATTTCGTTCGCTGTGATGGCAGAAATGGCAGTTGCCTTGTGTCTCACTGGCGGAGGTGGGGGGCATCGAACCCTGTCCTCGATTTGGCACCACCAATGACGCATGGGGAAAAAGAAAATGGTACCCCCAGCGGGATTCGAACCCGCGATCTTCACCTTGAAAGGGTGACGTCCTGGGCCGCTAGACTATGGGGGCGTCCACTGCGCTTATTATACCAGAAGACGGACCTCTTTGCAACCGATCCGTACCCCCATTTCCATGGTCCTGGTGAAATCTTCTGTTCATCATGGAGATCCTCGGCGGTGCAGAAGTCAGCCATACGGCTCACTGGACAGCATCTCCCACTCGTGATACACTGCTGCATAGCATTATGCATACCTGAACCCCCGACCTGCCAGAACAACGTCCCGGATGGGGTCATCGGTTGTCATCCCACGGGAGACAACCGGAAACAAAACGAAAGGACAAACAGACTGTGTTACCATTACCCCGTGCTTTGCGTCGTCTGGGGGTTGCGCTGCTGGTTCTGGGAGTCGCCGGGACCGGAGTTCGCTACTATCTCAACCGCCTCCGCGCCTCCCAAGCTCGCCCCCCCCGTCCCCTCATTGATTGGGATCGCGCCCACCAGGTGGCCTTGAAAGTTTCGAAGTGGGAACAGGCACCCCTGCACGACCGCGCCTACCGCCAGGCTCAATATGCCCGCATTGTCGCCCAGTGCGAACCGCTTATTGCTCAATATCTTGGCGTGTCTCTGCCAGAGCCAATCAACCGCATCTACGTGCTGGACCGCCGCGAGTGGCTGGAAGCAAACTTCCATTCCTTCAAGCAGCTTTTCGCACCCATTGAAGAGATATACCAGAGGCGGGCCAGGCACCACCGCGGGTTGAGCCTGCTTTCCGGAGATATCCAGCGGTCCCTGCTTGGCATCCAGATTGGAGTCCTGCTCGGATTCCTCGGGCGGCGGGTGCTCGGACAATACGACCTGAGCCTGCTCTCGCCAGACCCCACCATCCGGGGGTCGCTCTACTATGTCGAGCCGAATATCAAGCTGGTTCAGGGGGGACTTGGTCTCAACGACGAAGAGTTTCGCCTGTGGATTGCCCTTCACGAGACAACCCATGTTTTCGAATTCGAGGCATACCCCTGGGTTCGTTCCCACTTTCATGGCCTGGTCAGAGACTATTTCGACCAGGTTTCGGAGCAGGTCGATACGCTCGGGAGCGGCCTGTGGCGAATGGTGAGCCGGCTAGGGCAGAGCCTGGGGAGCCGCGAAGGGCTGGAAAGGTTGTCCCGTTCCCTGTGGCACCTGGTCTGGGGAACCGAGCAAGATACGAAACACGACCAGCACCACCACTGGATTGAAGTGGTGCTCACGGAAGAACAGCAGCGCATTTTCAATCAGCTTCAAGCCCTGATGTCGCTGGTCGAAGGCTACAGCAACCATATCATGAACGCTGTGGGCAAAGAATTGCTCCCCTCATTCGCCCTGATTGAACAGCGCATAGAACAGCGCAAACGGTCAAAAACGCTTGCCGAGCGGCTCTTCTACCGCCTCACCGGTATGGACCTCAAGATGGTGCAGTATGAGCAGGGCGAAGTATTTGTCAATACGGTGGTGCAGGAACGCAGCATAGCCTTTGCCGCTCAGGTCTGGCAAGGGGCTAGCTCCCTCCCCACCCTTGAGGAAATTCGCCATCCCCACCAGTGGATTGAACGCATGGAGCAGCGAGAACACCCCGACCCGGGGCAGTAGGAACACCAGCAGGAGCCAACCAGAGCTATCGCGCTCTTCGCCTGCCGGCCCCGGCTTCAGCAGGCTTGTTCCTATTGGCGGTAGTCCACAGGAACAGGAGCGAGATGCTTGCCAGACAGCGCCTGCCACCAGAGCAACCAGTTTGGTTGAGCCAGCGGGGGAGGAAGCGGCTCAGGGGCAACGGGGGTAGGCCTGGCGGGTGGGGACAGAAACCGTGGAAAGAGGACCGTATCGCCTTCGCGGGCGTACCCCAGTTGTTCGCGGGCAATACGCTCAACGTAGACATCGGACTCGGCATATTCGACGGCTCCACGAAGCTGCCGGGTCTCGGCCTCAAGCTGCCGAATCTCAGAAGCCAGCGCAACCCGATGGGCTTCCAGCCGGGCAATCTGCATCACCTGGTGAATGAAGTGTATCAGCAGGGAGCCAATCAGAAATATCAACACCAGCATCACCAGGTGGGTCCCGCTTCGTTTGAGAGGCTCATGGTGGGGAGACATTGCGTGTTCTGGCCTGACTTCTCCGTTCAACCCGGAAAAACTCCGGCTCAGTTAGTGATGGTTATCCCCATCATCACTGGCAGCTTTCGGTGCTTCCAACAGCAGGGGTTCATCTCCACTGACCTGCATCGCACTCTGACCGCGGAACAATCCCCCCGGCTCAATGTGCAGCGCAGCCGTGGTGATATCTCCCCAGACCTTGCCGGTGGGGGATATCTCCAGGCTCTCCGCTGCGGTGATTTCGCCCTTCACCGCCCCCGACACATGCACCCGCTGCGCCTTGATGGTAGCGATGACGCGGCCAGTCTCCCCAATGATCAGGTTGCCCAGAACTTCGACATCACCCTCCAGCGACCCCTCAATCCGCACGTTTCCATCGGAGGTGAGCGTCCCCACAAGGCGCGTATTGGCTCCGATAATCGTTTCGGGCTTGCTGTGAACGATGGTGGCGGTCTCTACTGGTTTTCTGGTTGTTCCAAACATAACTCCTCCTGCTGAGTCGTTGGGTCATTATAAACGACGTCCGAAGTTTCAGCAAATAGCAAATGCCTCCCCCTCGCATCCGATACCTTCTCGCCTTCCCCTCCCCTACACCATCGTCCATCCCCCGTCTACGGCTAGCACCTGCCCGGTCATATACGATGCCAGCGACGACGCCAGAAACACCACCACCGCCGCCACCTCTTCGGGCTGCCCCGAACGGCGCATCGCAATGATACGTTCACCCCACGCTCGCACCTCCGGGGGGATGGTCGCCAGCATCTCGGTTTCGACAAAGCCCGGAGCCACCGCATTGACCGTAATCTTCCAGGGAGCCGCTTCCCGAGCCAGCGCCCGCGTTAGCCCGAACACCCCCCCCGTCGCCGCGGCATAGTCGGCCTGCCCCGGAAACCCGCTCACCCCATAGAGCGCCGCGATATTCACAATCCGCCCATACCGCTCCCGCATCATCGGACGCAGGACGGCCCGGCACGTATGAAATGTGCCCGTCAGATTGGTCGCCAGCACCGCCCGCCACTGCGCCACCCCGATTTCCTCCACCGGTGCATATCGCGCCTCCCCCGCCCCATTCACCAGGATATCCACCCGCTTCCAGCGACCAAGCGCTTGCTCAACCAGCCGCGCCATCGCCGCCATATCCCGCACATCCGCCTGCTGAGCCACCACCTCCCCCGCCATCCCCGCACAGGTGCGCAGCGTTTCCTGAGCAGCAGCGTGCTGTTCGCGGTAGCAAAAGAGGACACGCGCCCCGCGCCGGGCGAGCATCTGGACCACTGCCCGCCCGATTCCCCGCGACCCCCCGGTCACAATCGCAGCCTGGCCGGTGAAATCCATATAAAGAGGGCACGGATAGTGACTATTCCGTACCCTTCCCCCTTTCCTGGCTTGTTGACGCGGCCTGGTCTACAGGCGGTCATTGATTGATACTCCGGCTACGGCATCACCCACCCACCATCCACCGTGAGCACCTGCCCAGTCACGTAGGACGCTCGGGGAGCGGCCAGAAACGCAATCGCCGCGGCCACCTCCTCTGGCCGCCCAAACCGCCCCATCGAAATACCACTCAATGCCCACTCTCGCAGCGAAGTCGGAACCTGCTCAATCAACTCCGTCTCAACGTAGCCCGGTGCCACCACATTCACCGTAACCCCATCCTGCGCCACCTCGCGGGCCAGCGACCGCGCAAACCCCACCACCCCCGCCTTGGCCGCGGCATAGTTCACCTGCCCCACGTTTCCAGCCAACCCCGCCAGCGAACCTACCACCACAATCCGCCCGTATTGCTGCTGCCGCATCGCGGGTAAGACCGCCTGGCAGCACAGAAAGACCGCGGTCAGGTCTGTCTCCAACACCCGCGCCCACTGCTCCTCCGTCAGACGGACGAACGGCGCATCCTCCGTCACTCCGGCGTTGCTGACCAGAATATCAAGGCGACCCCACTGTTCCAGGGTCGCCTCAATCATCGCCCGCACTGCGGCTTCTTCGCGGACATCTGCACCATACGAGCGAGCTTCGCCCCCCGCCTGCGCAATCAGGTCAACCACCTCCTGCGCGGCTGCGCTCTGGCGATGATAGTTGACTACCACCCGCGCTCCCAGGTGGGCCAGTTCTCTGGCCACTGCCCGCCCGATTCCCCGTGAAGCCCCCGTCACAAGGGCAACCTGACCGGGCAGCGCAATCAACTCATTCCTGCTGCCACAAACGCATGCACATCATCCACATTGCGCAGATTGATTACCTGCACCTCCGACGCAATTCGCTTGATCAGACCCGTCAGCACATTGCCCGGCCCGATCTCCACAAACGTGGAAATGCCCTGCGAAACCATTTGCTGGACCGAGCCAATCCACTGCACCGGGGAGACGACCTGCGACACCAGTTCTCGCCGCACATCCTCCGCATAGAGCAGCGGAGCCGCCGTCACATTGGCAATCAGGGGTACATGCACGTCTGCAATGGCTGCCGCAGCCACCACCTCCGCCATCCCTTCCGAAGCCCGGGTCATCAGCGGAGAATGGAACGCCCCACGGACTTTGAGCGGCACGGCTCGCTTGGCTCCGCGCTCCTTTGCCAGTTTGCAAGCCTGCCCCACCGCCTCCGTGGCCCCGCTAATCACCAACTGGCCAGGCGCATTATAATTCGCAATCACCACTGGATGACCGCTCTGCTCCAGCACATCGCCACAGACCTGCTCCAACGACTGCTCGTTGAGACCAATGACGGCCGCCATCGTTCCCTCGCTGGCCTCTGCCATCAGTTCGCCCCGACGCCGCACCAACCGCAGCGCCGTAGCCAGGTCAAGCGCCTTGCCAGCCACCAGCGCCGAATACTCCCCCAGACTGTGCCCCGCTACCACCTCGGGAACGACCTTCCGTCCCTCTGGCAGCAGCGAATTCAGCGCCCGAAAAATCGCCACACTCATCGCCAGCAGCGCTGGTTGGGTATTCTCTGTGGCGGTCAAATCCTCCTCCGGACCCTCAAAGCACAACCGGGCAATATTGACATCCAGAACCGCGTCAGCCTCATCGAACACTTCGCGGGCCGCCGGTATCTGGGCGTACAAATCCCGCCCCATCCCGACCACCTGCGACCCCTGACCGGGAAAAACCCAAGCAATGGTCATATCTCCATCCTCTCAAAATGAATGGTCATAGTTCCATCTTCCCCCAACGGATGACCGTTGAGGCCCAGGACAACCCTCCCCCAAAGGCGGTCAGCAGCACATAATCTCCATCGTGCAGCCGACCCTGCTCGGCAGCCTCATACAGCGCAATCGGCACCGAAGCCGCCGACGTGTTTCCATAATGATCAATATTCACGACAATCCGTTCCATCGAGATATC
>DAOTUF010000135.1:0-6046 GCA_034437495.1 Chloroflexaceae bacterium
CCCCCGCCAATCTTTCGTCCAGTATGACCAACCTCATCGTGTTCATCTGGAGCGAGGGGGCCATGGCGCAGAACGCCACGCTCGACCTGGAAGCCGTGCAGTTGGAGGCGGGCGAGAGCGCCAGCCCGTTCCAACTGCGCGATGTGACGGACGAGTTGGTGCGGTGCCGGCGCTACTACGAACGCTTCGTTAATGTGGAACAGGGCTACTACACGCTCGGCGTTCTGGCGAACAACAATATCGCGAACTACCCATTCAAAATACTGGACAAAAGAGCCAGTCCCACCATTTCCGTATCGGCAGCTTCCGACTTCAAAATCAATGACGGGTTCACCGCCGATACGGGTTCTTCAACCACGTTTGACCTGATCGGGACGCAGATATTCAGGTTTCGGTTAGGCCGCTCAAGCAGCAATTGCTCACCCGGGCTGGTCTATCTGCAGGCAGCCAATGCGAACTCGTGGGTCGGGGTTGATGCAGAATTGTAGAGGAGGTTCTGATGGTGACGAGTAGTTTGGTCCAGGTTGCCATGCTCCTGGACCTCAACCTGTCCAACGTCTGGTACGTGGAGCTTGGGGAACCGGGCCCCGACAACCTGCCGGAGACCGTGCGCTTCTATTTCAACGCCACGGACTACCTCGAAATCACGGGGGAAAACGCCAGGAACTACGCCCGGGCCCGCGCTGCCTACATGCCCTCCCTGGCGAACGCGCCCAGGGAGTAGCCGAAAGCGAGGGAAAAGATGGCGAACCATTTCGTCCGACTCAGGAACGGGCTACCGCAGATTGCTGCGGCGCTGCCCAACATCACGCAGCAGTGGGTCAACACGGAGGCGCTGCGCCTGGCCGGCGACCTCCGCGCTGCCGTGGACCCGGACGCCCTGGCTGCACCGGCTATCCAGGAGGGCATCTACGTGCGAACGCCCACCTGGAGCGGCTATGACGACGCAGCACGGCGCGTGGAGGCGCTCTTTGCGGGCGACCTGTCGAAACTCTTTGCCCGCGCCCTCCCCGACCTCTTCGCGCCCACGCTGCCCGCGCTGTTCGCCCCCACGCTCCAGGCCCTGCTGGACCCGAAGATCCTGCCCGAAGTGGACGCGCCCCCGCCAGGGATGGCGAAGGTGGCCTGCGTGACCGAATGGGGCGGGATAGCCGAACACGGACGCCAGGCGAAACCCTTCTGGTGGAAAACCGTGCGGGAATATGAACCCGACGGGGAGGGACTGGCAAGGAAGCTGAAGGAGGTCATCACATAATGGCAACGAGTGGCTATTTCTGGCAGGACTGCTATGCCTCCGCCGCCGCCAAAGGCAGCGGTATGAGTGGGGATGGCAGCCTGGGCAATCCGTACGACTGTTTGCTGGAAGGCTTGCTAGCGCTGCCCACATTGACTGCGGGCGACCTGGTAATCGACAAAACGGGATTTGGAAACTACGCTATTACCTTTCAGGGGAGCTACGCCCACACCGATGTAGACCCGCTGGCTCCCGATGGGGCTACCCTGACCGGGCTGACGCCCTCGGCCCTCGTCACCACACCCCAGGAGGGTGACGCCGCCACCAACGAACGCCAGCACCTGGCGCTCAATGGCATCAACGAGGTGGGCAAATTTCGGCTCACCTGGAATGGCGAGACGACCGGCTGGATACACCAGAACGCCTATCCCTCCGTGGCCGTCAAAGGCAGCGGTATGAGTGGGGATGGCACCGACCGCAATCCCTATGACTGCGTGCAGGAGGCGCTCCTGCACCTGAGTACGCTCAATCCAGGGGACCTCGCCGTGACCAGGACTCCCATCATGGGCGGCGGGTGGAACTTCGACGTGACCTTCCAGGGAACCTACGCCAACATGGACGTGTCGTCGCTGGAAATTCAGCCCGGTCACATCGTCCTCTGGCCGAGCAGCGCCAGCCACACCCTGACCACCCCCACCCCCGGCGGCGGTGGCTCCAACGAACAACAGCGATTGTCCCTCCAGAAGACCAGTCCGAACGACCCGACCCTGGGCACCTTCCGCCTGAGTTGGAGCAGCGGCCCCCTGCTCTTGACCGAGGTGGGGCTGGCAATGCGCTGGCTCCGAGCCGTGCTGGAAGGGCAGACCGCGCTGATGGCCGAGGTAGGCAACCACGTCTACCAGCGGAGCCTCCCTGCCGCCCTGAGCGCGGCTCCCCCACCGCACGCCATTGTCTACCAGCATAACAGCAACCGGGATGTGGCCGAGCTTGGTGGCAATCGGCTCATGTCCACCTTCCTGATTGATGTGGTCGTGGTCGCCCCGGAACGGGAGCCATCGCAGAAGACCGACCGCCTGGCCCGCGACCTGTCCAACCTGCTGGAGTGCTACGGGCCGGAGACGACCCCAGAGGGCGTGATTGGCTCCTGCGTGCGCTTCGGGGAAGTCTGGGTGCAGGAGACCGACGAGAGCGGCCTGGATTGGACAAGGATCGGGCTGTCGGTGGAAGTCAATGTGGAGCGGGTGCCATGATGAACGTACTGACGGCAGCGCCACCTCCGGACCCCGATTTCAGGCAGCTTCTGGAGGTGCGTCGCCGCGCCCTCATTCAGGAGTTGAACGCCCTGGAGCGCTACCTGGGGATGGAACCGACCATCCCCCCAAAGAAGGAACGCGAAGCCCACAAACAGCGCCAACGGAGGGAGACCGATGCAACCCCTGCCCCAGAGATACCGCGTGACCCAGGCCACCTCTGTCCGCAGTGCGCCGGACGATGACGCGCCGACGCTGCTCATGCTGCCCCCTGGCACCGAACTGGCCGTGCATAGCGTGACGGTCGGCTATGCCGGCGACGACCCGGAGGCAACCACCGCCTGGGGCGCGGTCGGGTTTGTGCGCCTGGAGGGGTTGGAGGCCAGCGCCAGCGAACACGGCCACCTGCGCCCCTACCGCGCCCTGCTTGCGACGCCCATCCACGAAGGCCCGGGGATAACCTTTCCTGTCGCCCTGGACGGCACCGCCTGGCTGTATGAGGGGGATGCCGTCCAGGGGCAGCCGTTGGACGGACTGCCGTGGGTGTGGTTGGAAAGCGGGGTCGGGTTTGTCCACCGTCTTGACGTGATTGAAGCCGAGAATTACGACCCTCCCCCGGTCAAGGATGATGACCCTCCCCTGGAGGAGATTACCCCCGACACGCCGCTGATGGGGCCGCCTCGCGCCACGTCAGCCACGCTCATCAACGCCATCACCTCCCGCGGAACCAGGCAATATACCGACTTCGATGTGCAGGTGATTGTGGAGCACTACTGGGGCATTGCCTCCGCCGTCGGGGTAGACCCGCTGCTGGCCGTTGCCCAGATGGTGCTTGAAACCGACAACCTGAGAAGCTGGTGGGCGGCTCGTCCGAGGCGCAACCCCGCCGGCCTGGGCGTGACCGGCGAACGCCGCACCACGATGCCGCCAGAGCCGGAGCGCCACGAGTGGTCCCAGGACGCACACTCGTGGGTGCGGGGACTGAGCTTCCCCACCTGGCAGCACAGCGTTCGCGCCCACATCGGCAGGCTGCTGGCCTATGCCCTACGCCACGACCAGGCCAGCGCCGCGCAGCAGCAGCTTCTGGACGAGGCGCTGGCGCTCAGGCCGCTGCCCAACGATTACCGCGGATGTGCGCCCACGCTGCGGGGACTGAATGGGCGGTGGGCCGTGCCCGGCGAGGACTACGCCGAGCGGATAGCCCGCATTGCCAACACTATCCGGGCGGTGGTATAATACAGGCGTTCTGTATGGATTGGCCCCCATCCTCCTCATAGGATCGCGGCATAGCAAGCATCTCAAGGAGGAATCTATGGCCGAGCGTGCCACGATTTTTGAAAACAAGGTCAATATCGGATTGGAGACCATCGAAGGAGCCGGGGCGATCCCCTCGCTCCAGTTCGGATCGGTCACGGTGGAGCCATCGTACGAACACGATGCGGAGATGATTCAGGCGGCAGGCCGCAAGTATGCCTCGCTGAAGGCCACCAATGACGAACTGTCGGCATTTGCCGTCAAGGGGCGCGGCACCTACGACGAAACTCCCCTGCTCTGCGAAGGAGCCATCCACAAAGCTCGCCGCGTGGACGGCACCCTGGGCGCAGACGAAATCGTCGCCGGCGAGGTCTATCGCCGCTGGTATTGGAGCAACCCCGACACCGGGGACGACGTGCAGACCTACTTCCTGGAGGCCGGTGGTCAGCAGCGGGCGTCTCAGGCTCCGTTTGCCTTCTTCACTGAACTTGGCCTCACTCTGAGCAACCAGGGGATGGAACTGGATGGGCGCATGATGGGGCAGATGCTCGAAGACGACCGGGCACGATACCTCGCCTTTGCGTCGGGCACTACGGGCGATTTCACCCTCACCATCACCACCACGACCACGGGAGCCATCACCTACAACGCGACCCCGGCCACCCTCAAGGCCAGTATCGAAACGGCGCTGACTACCGCGGGTATCGGCGTCAAGCCCACGGACCCGGATGGGGTGAAGGTCACGGTGTCTGATGACGGCCTGGTGGTGCAGTTGCTTTTTGGCAAGAACTTTGAAGACCCCCATCCCTGGACGAGCTATGACGACAATAGCATGCCCGATTTCAGCATTGACACGACCGGGCTGACCATGGGCAGCGCCCGCACCAGTCGGATGAGTCCGATGGCCGGGCAGGTGCCGCTGCATCCCATTCTCCGCAAGCACTTCGATGTGTGGATTGCCCGCAGCTTTGCCGACATCGCCAGCGTTCCCACCGGCACGCTGACGGGCACGGCGGTGAAGATGCTCCGCACCATCGGGTTCAGCGTCAAGCTCGCCAACCGCTTCGGCCCCATCAAGGCGTTCAACACCGACTTCGAGAGCTACAGCGCAAAGGTCGAACTGGACCCGAATGACGACTTCTCCATCTCCTGTGTGGCCGACCAGCAGGGCATGGCGGTCGTGCGGAGCCTGCGGAAAGACGAGCCAGTCTACCTCGCTGTGCGCTCCCGCGGAGCGATCATCCCCGGTCAGAGCGCCACGCAGCACCGCTTTGAGAATTGGATCTTCCTGACGGGCTTCCCAAACACGATCAGCGGCCCCAAGGATTCCAGCGGGGTGCTTGCGCTCGACCTGAGCGGCAACTTCGCGGACGTGCCGCCCGACTACCCCGCCGGGGGCGTGGCGGACGTGGGCGACCTGGCCCGCACCATTTGCCGCGTGCCGCCCTTGCTGCTGAGTTTCCAGAACAGTCTCCAGAGCTTCCAGGCCGCGGCAGGCAGCGGGTGTCCGTAGACCACAGCAGGTAGGTAGGATTGGATGGCAAAACACAAGCCACGGGGACGAGCCGGACCGGTTCGTCCCCCAGAACAGAAAGGGAACAAAGGAACGATGGCAGATGTGCGACAGTACCGGGCGATTGAGCGCCCGTTTGTAGCAACGATGGCAGGAACGTCGGGGGATTTCACCATACGGGGGGTGTATCGCCTCGCTGAGGTGTGGAAGGTGGACCAGGACCAGACCCTGGTGGGTTGGCTGACCCGCACGGTCAAGGCGTGGGATCTGACGGTGGACGATGAGCCGCTTGCGTTGACCAAAGAGGCAATGGAACGCGCCCTGGGTGATGAAGACCTGGCGCTGCTGCGGGCCGTTGAGACGGCCATTCGGGAGGATGCCACCTACCCAAACTTGAAGACAGTGAAGGCGGCCTGACCGATGCCGACCGGCTGCGGTTGCCCGCGGAGCGCATCAAACGGTTCATCGTCACGAAGGGCTACGACGAGGACGACCCGGACGATGCCCCGCCGCTGCGCTACTTCTGGTTCAAGCGCCTGGAGATGCTGGCCGACCGGCTGCGGGTGAGCGTGCCAGAGGCCGAGGCGCTCATCCGCGTGGCTCCCGAATGGGCGCGGTGGGCGCTCGAAGTCGAAGAAGGGGAGCGCCTGGCCCGCGAGATAGACCACGAGACGATACTTTGAGCTTCCTTAAGGAAGCTGGAACGAAGGAAACAGAGGGAGTAAAAATGTTCAAGAAGCGTAACGGGTGGGGACTGTGGGTGGTGCTGCTGGTGGCAAGTCTGGTGATGAGTGG
>DAOTUF010000136.1:0-8816 GCA_034437495.1 Chloroflexaceae bacterium
GAAGGGTTCGTGCGTGGGCAGCGGCAAGAACTGCTCGACAACCTGGCGCTGATGTTGGACCTCAAGTTTGGGGAGGGAGCGGCGGTGCTCCTGCCCGACTTGCAGCAGATTGAGGACTTCGCCGTCCTCCGCGCCGTCCGCGATGCCATCAAGCGCGCCACCTCGCTGGACGACCTGCGGGACATCTATCGCTCCTGGACTGGATGATGCACCTGCCAGAAGACCTGGACAAGGCATTCTGGGAAGAAGTCAAGACCTTTGAGGAGGAACAGGAAATGCAGCATGTCACCTTGCTGGAGCGCGAGGCTCTGGAAGAGGGGTTTACGAGGGGCAGTGCAGAGGGGTTTATGAGGGGCAGTGCAGAGGGGTTTACGAGGGGCAGTGCAGAGGGATTTACCATTGGCAAGGAGGAGGGGTTTACCATCGGCAAGGAAGAGGGGTTTACCATTGGCAAGGCCGAAGGGTTCGTGCGCGGGCAGCGGCAAGAACTGCTCGACAACCTGGCGCTGATGTTGGACCTCAAGTTTGGGGAGGGAGCGGCGGTGCTCCTGCCCGACTTGCAGCAGATTGAGGACTTCGCCGTCCTCCGCGCCGTCCGTGATGCCATCAAGCGCGCCACCACTCTGGATGACCTGCGGGCCATCTATCGCACCTCCGGGCCTTCGGACAACCAGAAGCATGCAGACTAATTTCTCCCCCTCTGCGCCTGATACCGTGCTCGAAGATGACGGGGAACGACTTGCCGCAGCCATTGACCCCTGGCTTCAGCATATGGCCTGGAGACGCGATTTCAGCCAGTGGCGCGAACGACGTGTCTACCAGGAATGCTACCAGCACGACCGTCTGACCCTGCTCGAACGCACCACCGGACCGCTGGCAGGAAAAACTATCCTCGACCTGGGGGCCGGAATGGGGGGCTTTGCGGTAGCCGCGGCCCGGAGCGGTGCTCGCCTCGTCGCGTGCGAATACAACCGCGCCTACTGCGCGATTACCGCGCTGCGAGCAGAATGCCACCACCTCGCACTCCCCGTCTGCGCTGCTGCGGGGGAGGCCCTGCCCTTTCCCGCGGCCAGTTTTGATGCCGTCGTGAGTTGGGATGTGATAGAGCACGTCCGCTCCCCCACCCACATGCTCGCAGAAATTGCCCGGGTGTTGCGTCCCGGAGGGGCTGTGCTGCTGACCGTCATCAACCGACGCGCCTGGGTTGACCCCCACTACCACATGGCAGGCATCAACTGGCTCCCGCGAAGGTGGGCAGAACAGGTTATCCAGTGGCGGGGGCGCAGCAAAGCCGGGGCAGCCTTCCAGGATATGCAGCGGCTCAGCGAGATGCACTATTTTCACTACCATGAGTTTGTCACCCTGGCGCAGCACCACGGGTTCGCGGTGCGTGACCTGCGCGAAGAGTTGCTGGCCGAGGGGCACCTGCCCAGTTCACGCCCAAGCAGGCGAGCTGTGCGGGCCGTGCTGCGGGCCGCCGGGTTGGAACACCTGGCCTATCGGTTGCAGCGGCACTGGGCAACCGCCATGTTCGAACTGGCACTGGGCAAAAAGCCATGAACATGAACATTGCGCTCTACAACCTCACCACCACCACGAAGGTTGGCGGAGTTGAGCACTTCGTGTGGGACCTGAGCCGCGAACTGGCGGCCCGCGGACACCGCGTGACCATCATTGGTGGTGTCGGGAGCCAGCGGGAACCCGCCCCCGGCGTGCGCGTGCTGACCTTCCCCTTTGTCAGCCGACGGTTCTGGCAGTCGTTGCCGCCCCTGCGCCGCGCCTACGCCGAGGCCAAGTTGCTCGAACGGCTCACCATGGCGGTCCCGTCCCTGGCGGAACTGGTACGAGGAGGCTACGACGTGGTACATATCCAGAAGCCCTATGATATGGCTCCGGCGCTGCTGGCACGTCGGATGGGTGGGCCGCGGGTGGTGCTTGGCTGCCACGGCGAGGATTTCTATGGGGGGGACTGGCTCCTTGCCCGCCACGTTGACGCCGCAGTATCGTGCAGTCGCTTCAACGCCCGCACCATCGCGGCCCGCTACGGCTTCGAGCCGCGGGTTATTTTCAACGGCTTCGACCCCACCCTCTTTCGCCCCCTCCCCCCCGACCCCGCGTGGCGGCAGCATCAGGACGGCAGCATCCGCTCCTTCTTGCTCTCGGTGGGACGCCTGATGCCCTGGAAAGGGGTGGACGTGGCTATCCAGTCGCTCGCAGCGCTTCCCGGGGTTGCCCTGCTCGTCGCAGGCGATGGAGAAGAGCGCCCCCGGCTCGAACGCCTCGCCGCTACGACCGGCGTGGCCGGGCGGGTGCGATTTCTTGGAACGGTCCCCCGCACGACACTGCCATCGCTCTACCGCTCGGTTGACCTGCTGCTGGCAACGAGTTTTGCCAGCGAGACCTTTGGTATCAGCCTGGTCGAAGCCCAGGCATGCGGACTGCCCGTGGTCGCCTCCCGCTTCGGGGGCTTCCCGGAGGTGGTTGACGAGGGACGCACTGGCCTGCTCGTTCCCCCCCGCGACCCCCACACCCTTGCCGAAACCGTGCGGTTGCTCCTGGATGACCCCGCACGGCGAACCGCCATGGCCGCCGCCGCACCCTCCTGGGCCGCCCAGTTCACCTGGTCGGCGGTGGGAGACCGGGTCGAGGAAACCTACCGGGCAGTATATGGTATAATAGGATGAAAAGGTCCATTTGAACTGTTTTTCATGATGGAAGGTGCAAAATGATGGAAAAGTCAACCCGCGAAGTGCTCGAACTGGCGCGGGAACGGATTATGCAGCGCCGTGAAGCGGAACGCATCCAGCAAGAACAGGAATACCAGCAGCAGCACGACCGTGACCGCCCCTGGCGCTCCGCCTTTTTCCTGTCCCTTGGTGGCATCCTCCTGGTCCTCCTGTTCACCCCGGGCATCCCCCTGGACGAAAAGATGTACGCCGTGCTCCACGGCCTGTGCTCGCAGGAACACAACATCATCCTGGGCGGTATCCAGTTCCCTATCTGCGCCCGATGCAGCGGCATCTACATTAGCTCTCTGAACACCATCCTCGTCGTATGGTTGCTCGGGCGCGGACGGGCCGGGCGTATCCCTCCCCTCCCCATCCTGGTGGTCCTGCTGCTCTTCGTCGCGCTGATGGCCATCGATGGGATGAACTCGATGGCCGAGGGGATGGCCCTGCCCTGGCATTTCTACCAGTCCTACAACGTGCTCCGCACCATCACCGGACTGGGAATGGGGATCGGCATTGGACTGCTCATGCTCCTGATGTTCAACCTGTCGCTGCGCCGCAACACCAACCACGAGCAACCCGTGCTGGCAACCTGGCGCGAGTTGGGGATCATCCTGGCGCTTAACTTCCTGGTGCTGGTCGCCATCTACGGAAATCTTGGCCTGCTGGCGTGGCCGCTTGCGTTTATGGCCTTTTTTGGTATGATCAGCGTCATCTATATGGTCAGTCTTATCCTGGTCAGCCTCCTCATGGGGTATGATGATTCCGTCACCAGTCTCACGCAGCTTGCCAGACCCGCAACCCTGGCGCTTATCCCCACACTGGTGTTGATTGCCGCATTTACCCTCCTCCGATACTGGTTGGAAGCACAGATGAGAGGCATATCAGGATAGAGGCCAGGGTACAGACAACAACAGATATAAGGAGTGTCCCGCGATGGATTCAGCCCTTGTGATTGGTGCCGGGATTGGTGGGTTGGCAGCCGCCGGTCGTCTGGCGCGTGCCGGATATGAGGTAACGGTGTTTGAGAAGAGTGATCGTCCTGGTGGACGGACCAACGTGGTCGAAACCGATGGTTTTCGTTTTGATACGGGTCCCACCCTCTTTCTGATGCAAGAGATTTTTCAGCAAACCTATGCCGACCTGGGGGAGCGGATGGAGGACTACCTGGACCTGATCCGCATGGATCCGACCTACCAGGTGCATTTCCACGACGGCTCGAAGCTGCTCCTGACCGCAGACCTTCTGCGCATGCGTGAGCAGTTGAATACGTTTGAGCGGGGGTCGTTCGAAGCCTATACCCGTTTTTTGAGCGAGGGGCACCGCCACTACCACGCCTCGCTGGAGCGCTTTGTGGGGCGCAATTTCCGCTCAATCTTCGAATACCTGAGCCTCGCCAACATCCCGATGATTGTTCATCTGAAAGCCCTGAACAAGCACTATGCCAACGTCTCCAGCTACTTCAAAGACCCGCGGCTGCGGGCCGCGTTCACCTTCCAGAACATGTACCTGGGCGTCAGCCCCTACGATGCCCTGGCGACCTATTCGCTCCTGCAATATACCGAACTGGCCGAGGGTGTGTGGTTCCCGCGCGGCGGGATGTACCGCGTGATTGAGAGCCTGGCCAGCATTGTCGAAAAACTGGGCGTTCAGTTTCGCTACAACACCCCCGTCGCCAGAATCAAGGTGGACGGCAGCCGGGCCACCGGGGTGGTGCTGGAGAATGACGAGTTTGTCCCGGGCAACCTCGTGGTGGCCAACGCCGACCTGCCCTACGTCTATCGCTCGATGCTGCCCGATAATGGGATGGCCAGGCGGCTGGACCAGCTCAAATACACCTCCTCCGCCCTGATGTTTTACTGGGGCGTGCGCGGAGACGTTGACCCCCTGCTCCCCCACAACGTCTTCCTGGCCGACCACCGCTACCGCGAATCGTTCACCAGCATTTTCCGCGACCTCACCCTGCCCGAACCCCCGTCCATCTACATCCACGTGCCCTCGAAGATAGACCCGACCTGCGTTCCCCCGGGCCACAGCAGCCTGATGGTGCTCGTACCGGTCGGGCACATCAACGAGCAGAAGCCACAGGACTGGGACCATCTGCGGCAGCGGGCGCGAGAGGCCGTGCTCGATACGCTAGCAAAACTGGGGTTGGGGGATATCTCCGACCGCATCGTGAGCGAAGCGACCCTGGGGCCACCCGACTACCAGGCTATGAATCTGGCGAAGGGGTCGGCGTTCGGGTTAAGCCACAACTTCTTGCAGGTGGGCTACCTGCGCCCGAAGAACCGCCACGACCACTACGGGAACCTCTACTTCGCGGGGGCCAGCACCCACCCCGGCACGGGATTGCCGATGGTGCTGCTGTCGGCGCAGCTCACGGTCGAACGCATCTTGCAGGAACAGCGGTAAGCGGTAGCACGCGCTTCCGTTTGTGTCCCATCACCTCCCGCGGGTTGACGCCTGCGGGAGGTTTCTGGCTCTGGCTCTGGCTCTGGCTCTGACCGTGATATCTCTATATCTATTGGCCCGAGCACCAGCGCGTTTTCCCCATCGTCGGGAGCGCCCGGGGGAGGGGGGGGCGCATTGCGGAGCGGCAGACGGGCAAACGTCGAGGGGTCATACACCCCGAGCGTCACCCAGAGCGTATCTGACGAACCGGAAGAAAGGTCGGCCCGAACAGGCACGCGGTGGATCCAGTCAATGAAGCGGTGATATCCCCATGCGCTGGTGGGTTGGAACGGCCCCCCCGGTGGCACATCGGCGTGCCCCACCTGGTTGCCATCCGCGTCAAAGACGTGCAGAAAGAGGTGGTAATCCTCTGACATCTCCTCCTGCACGTGCCACTGGAGCGTCAGGGTCAGCACCCCGCCCGACCGCACCGAGGTGGGGAGAACATCATAGCCCGTGAGCCGCATGGACGAGCCAAAGTCTGCGGTCACACGGTGCTGCCGGGGCTGCCGGAGTTGATACACATAGGCGTAGTCAATGCCATGGATGCGCACGGTGTGGACCAGCGACCCGCGCTCCCGCAGCGACGGCAGAATATCGAAGTTGATGTGGCGCTGGTACTGGTTGCTGTAGATGACCGCGTAGTGGACGTGGCCCGGCACGCCAATGTACCCCTGGTGCATCACCGGGCTGCACACGTAGGGCTGGATGACCTCCTTGTACCACGAGGCCACCCCCAGGTCGCACCCGTTGTACTGGCGTGTGATATAGCGGCCCGCCTGCTCGAACCCCTCGCCCCACCCCACCAGGATGGAGCGCACCGCCACCGGCCCTCCCCCGAGCAGCGGGTTGTAGTAGGCCAGTTCATAGGGATGATACCAGAGCACATTGGCCCCCAACCCGATGACGACCAGCGCCCAGGGAACCAGGCCGAGGCGCGGGACAGAGCGCGGAGCATCGGCGGCGGGGAGGGGCTTTCGGCGCTGCCACCACCCCCAGACGCGGTCCGTGGTCCAGAGCACTCCCATAGCCGCAACCAGGTCGAGCACCGGGAAGGTGGGGAGAGCGTAGCGGTCAAACTTCTTGGGCAAGATGCTCATAATGGCGATGAACAGCAGCGCGAAGAGCAGCAGCAGCACCAGCGCCGGCGACCGTCCCTCAATCTCCCGTGACTTGCTGTCCAGGGCATGGGCATGGTCCTGATTCTGGTTCCCCTGCTCCCCCCACCGTCGCCAGAGCGCCACCACCGCCGCCACCCCCGCAGCGAGCAACCCGAGGGTTGCCCAGGGAGTGAGCCGCAGCACGATGGCGACCGGGTAGAAGAGCGGGCCGGGGTCGGCCACCGGACGCCCCAGGAAAAAGTTGCCCCACCCGTGCTCAACAGCCCCATTCCGCACGACCTCGTTCACGATGGTCATAGCCGAGCCAACCGGGTCTACCCACGCCGCAGGCCAGAGCGCCACCCACACGAGAGCCACAGCCCCGCCCCACACCGCAAGCGGAGGGAACACGGTGAGGAGCAGCGAGGCAGCGACGTGGCGGGGTGAGGCGGTGAGCCGGTGGAGCAAAGACGGTTCATCCTCGTTCCGCCGCCGCACCGCCCCGACCAGCGCCGCCAGACCCACCAGCGGCATGAGAATCAGAGCGGGCGATTTGGTGAGCAGCGCCAGCCCCGCTGCCACCCCCGAAGCCACCAGCATCCCCCACCGCACGGTCCCCAGGGTCAGGCTTGAAGCCAGGGGTTGGCTGCCCATATGGTGATGGTTGGGGGAAGCGTAGGTTTCCAGGCGGAAGGCAACCAGAGCAGCCAGGAGCGACAGCACCAGGAACGAAGTCATCAGCGCGTCCACGTGGAGAATCTTGCTGTGGGCTATCAGAAAGGGGTCTCCCGCCCACAGCAAAGCCGCCAGCAGCGCCACACGCTCCCCGAACAGCCGCCGCATGAGCGGGGAGGCCAGCGCGACACAGAGCGCCGTGACGATAGCCACCGGCACCCGCAGGAACATCCGATAGAGCGCCGCGTCGTCGGGGGGGATCCACCCGACAGCCTCCAGCGTGTGCTGCATCCACAGCCCCACATTGCCAAGCCACATCGTGGTGACGCCAGGATGCCCGACCATATTGGTCGCGGCATAGGACCCATCTTGCAGCGCAGGCCAGAAGGCTTCAACCCGCTCCGACCAGTGGTCGGCCTCGTCCGCCGTCCAGAAATCGCCCATGGCGAGGAGCCGCGGAGCCAGCGCCAGGAGAAACAACGTCAGCACGACGAACAAACCGCGCAGTCTGCCCCTGCTCAGCGGAGGGGCCTGTTCGCGGACGGGAGCGCGTTTTGCCAGCGGAGAGAGCCTGGATAGCATAGATCACGAATGGTCACGAATGTGAGAGAGCGTGAGCGGTCTGGTTTCGTGCATCAAGTTCGACCGGTATTGTACTACCAGAAGCGGCAAGAATCAACCAGCACACCATGGGTTGGTGTGCTGGTCTGAAGTAAGGGGGATACGACAATGGGATATATCGGCTAAGCAGCCTGGGCCGTCGCGGGCAAGAGCAGCCTTGCGCGTCCTTCCGGGCGCAGGTGCGACCAGCGATGGACCAGGCGTTCGGAACGTTCGCTCATCCAGTTGGAGAGCCAGCGCCCCTGTTCCAGAACATTGAGATGGTAGTCCGGTGCTCCTTCGGGGGTGGAGAAAACCCGCCCCAACTCTCCCTGGAGCCACAACAACTCGATGATGATGGGGAGCGCCCAGATTTCTGCCTCGCTCAGGGGGGCAACCTCCGTGTAGGCACCGACCATCCGGGTGGCACACTCCTCAATGATGGGGCCGGCATAGACCCCCCACGTCAGCACATTGGAGGTGGTGGTGCAGTCGGTGGCGAACCCCACAATGGCGTCGGCAAGGTCCGCAATGCGCCCATCCCACGCAACCTGGTCGAAGTCGATCAGGGCTGCTACCTCGTCATCAGGGGTGAAGAGAAAATTGTCCCGATGGATGTCCCCATGGATGACGACGTGCGGCAGTTGGCGGTAGGTTTCGACTGGCAGCACCGAACGCAGGTGCGCCGCTCGCATATCGTACCATCGCAGGATATCGAACAACTCGCCCATCACGTCCCGTTCAATCAGGCGTTCGGTCAGCGCCATCACATCCTGCGCACTGTAGCGCACGCTCTGTTCGCCCGGCGGAGGCGCAAACCCCTCGGTGGCGCGGTGATAGTGCGCCAGCGCTGCCCCCACGTTGACCAGTTGTCCCGGGTGGGTCGGGTCATAATCCTTACCATCCACAAAGGGCATCACCTCGTAGCTCCGCCCCTCCATCAGGAGGAGGGTATCTCCGCTGCGGGTGGGAAGTACGGGCGGCGTCGGGAAGCCCTGCCGGACCAGCCAGCCAATCAAGGCATGGCGGTAGCGGTGGAAATCTTCGCTGAGACGACGGTGGTTGCGGCGCAGGACAAACCGTCCCTGACTCGTCTGAACAAAAACCGTTTCATTCACGTAGCCACGGTATGCCCTGGTCGCGCTTTCCACTGTGCCCAGGTCATAAAAGCTCAGCACTCGTCCGATGTCCGGTGGCATTAACATAGTTATCTCACGGTATGTATTCAAAAAGGATAGTCCTGGTTGCATTCGCTGCCCAG
>DAOTUF010000137.1:0-5660 GCA_034437495.1 Chloroflexaceae bacterium
CAGGGCAGACCGACAATGAGCAGGCGTGGGCGGTCCGCCAGACCCCTGGCGCGTGTCTCATCGAGCGCGGTGGTCTGGTGCAGGGGGGGGTCCCTCGCGCTTCGCACGAGTTGGAGAGGTACTGAGGGGGGCATAAACCGCGCCGCCCCTGTGCCATCAGTCCCCCCGACAAGTTGACCATAAAACCGTCAACACAAGCTGACGGTTTTATGGTCAAGCTGGAACCATTTCCCCCCGCTCCAGCAGCGGGACACCATAAGACGGAGGGGAACCGATGTCATATTTCATTCCACCCGAGTTGATGCGCATCACTGCGGTGCGCCCCCTGGAGGGGTACCGCGTCTGAGTGCGCTTCCCCGCTGGCGTCACATCTGGTAGAATGGCCCCAGGCATACAAAACCCCACCCGCGTCTTGCAAGCAAGCGGGTGGGCGTTCCATCATCAATCTGAATGACGATACGGACCGAAATCCATTGTACCAGAGATTGCCGAGGAGGGGGAGCACCCGATGACAAGCGACGAACCAGCGAGCCAGACGAACGCGCACCATTCGCAGGGCTTCGTGCATCACCCGACGGGAACCGTCTCACAGCAGTTTGGGGACACGCACCACCACCACTACGCCCCGACCGACCCGTCCCGCCCTCCTCGCGCAGATGCCGACGGACGCGCTCACCACCGACCAGCACTTCGTCCAGGCGGGGGTTCGCCGCCTGCTGTGAGAGGGGAACACCGCACGAGAGAGGGAACAAGCCCATGACCATTCACGAGGGCGATACCATCGCCGGTGACAAGATAACGGGAGATATTACCGCCACGAACATTTCTGGCACGGTGATAACCATCGGACACGGAAATAACGTTCAGGTGACGACCATCTACGAATGGTCGCGGAGGCAACCCGCCCACCCCGACACCATCCACGCCGCCGGCCTCCTGCTCGACCGTCTCCCCACCGACCAGATCCCGCCCCCTTCGCCATCGCTCCCCCCCGGCTCAATTGCCCCATCCCGCGTCCCGACCTTCGTCGGGCGTGAACCCGACCTGCGCGCCATTGCCGCTGCCCTCAAAGGGGGGCAGACTACGGCTATCAACCAGGCGGCCTCGGTGCATGGCCTCGGCGGGGTAGGCAAAACCACCGTCGCCACCGAGTTTGTCCACCGCTACGGCGGGTACTTCGCCGGCGGGGTGTTCTGGCTCAACTTCGACACCCCCGCCAACATCCCCACGGAGATTGCCCGCTGCGGCGGCGAGAAAGGATTGCAGCTTCGCCCCGACTTCCACACCCTGCCCCTCCCCGAACAGGTGGACGCGATGCAGCGGGCCTGGGCGGAGGAAATCCCGCGCTTGCTCGTGTTCGACAACGTGGATAGCGACGATGCTGAAGCACTGGTTGCGCACTACCGCCCCCCCACCGGGGGGTGCCGCGTGCTCATCACGTCGCGGCGGGGCGTGTGGGATACGGCCCTGGGCATTGCCGCGCTGCCCCTGGGCGTGCTCTCGCGCCCGGAGAGCGTGGACCTGCTGCGCCAGTTCCGCGCCGACCTGACCACCAGCGCCGCCGAAGCCATTGCCGCCGAACTGGGCGACCTGCCGCTGGCGCTGCACCTGGCGGGGAGTTTCCTGAAGAAGTATGGGCGCACCCAGGACGGCGACCCCGCGACGTTCCTGTCCCGGTTGCATGACCCGAAGCTGCTGGAACACCCCGCCTTGCAGGGGCGGGCCACGGGGGCGGCCTGGAGCTACCACGAGCGCAGCGTGGCGCGGGCATTTGCGCTGAGCTACGAACGCCTGGACCCCGACGACGCGGTGGACACGCTGGCGCTGGCGCTGCTGGCCCGCGCCGCCCACTTCGCGCCTGGCGAACCCATCCCTTCCGCATTGCTGCTGGCAACGGTGGAGAACGCCGACGAATTGCAGGCAACCGACGCGCTGGAACGCCTGGTCTCTCTCGGCTTGCTGGAGGAGGATGCCGCGCAGACCGCCACGCTGCACCGCCTGGTGGCGCGGTTTGTGCAGCAGGTGGCGGCGGACGAGACGGCCCGTGACGCGGTGGAGCTGACGATGCTAACGACCGCCAGACGACTGAACGAGGCGGCGCGCCCCTCCTACGAGCGGGCGCTGGAGATTGTCGAGCGGGTGCTCGGCCCCGCCCACCCCCAAACCGCCTTAAGCCTCAACAACCTCGCGGCGCTGCTGGAGTCCCAGGGGGCGTACGAGCAGGCGCGCCCGCTCTCCGAACGCGCCCTCGCCATCTACGAGCAACTGCTCGGCCCCGCCCACCCCGACACCGCCCAGAGCCTCAACAACCTCGCGGGGCTGCACCGGTCCCAGGGGGCGTACGAGCAGGCGCGCCCGCTCTCCGAACGCGCCCTCGCCATCCGCGAGGAGGTGCTCGGCCCCGCCCACCCCGACACCGCCACCAGCCTCAACAACCTCGCGGGGCTGCACCAAGACCAGGGGGCGTACGAGCAGGCGCGCCCGCTCTTAGAACGCGCCCTCGCCATCCGCGAGGAGGTGCTCGGCCCCGCCCACCCCCAAACCGCAGGCAGCCTCAACAACCTCGCGGGGCTGCACCAAGACCAGGGGGCGTACGAGCAGGCGCGCCCGCTCTTAGAACGCGCCCTCGCCATCCGCGAGCAAGTGCTCGGCCCCGCCCACCCCGACACCGCCACCAGCCTCAACAACCTCGCGGGGCTGCTGGAAGCCCAGGGGGCGTACGAGCAGGCGCGCCCGCTCTCCGAACGCGCCCTCGCCATCTACGAGCAGGTGCTCGGCCCCGCCCACCCCGACACACAAGCGGTGCACCATAATCTGGAAATTATTATCGGAGCAATAGGGGTAAAAACCTGCATTGGACGTGCCAAAGCATGCATTGGACGTACCTTTGTTGTGCTACTGATTCTGGGTAGCTTGAGCCTCTTTATTCTCTGGATACTAACGGGACACGGGCGCTAGAGATATTCACTGCATGCCTGGGCGAAGACCACCCGAATACAGGCGTCGTGCGGCGGAACCTGGAAAGATTGGAGGCGGAACTTGCGGGAGGAGCAGACAGTGAGGGGGGCTAGATGTCCCGTTCGTCGCCTGCTGTGCGGTGGCTCAGTGCTCACTCATCCGCAGATGTGCGCTACTGAGCGCCAGTGATTTTAGTCAGGGAGAAAGCCCGGTTTCCCTATGCCCTCCATCTTCGACAACATAGCCACGCCCCTCCTGCCTGCGCTGCGGAGCACCCTCGCGGCTGGCTCGACCGGCCTCGATGGGTGCGTGGGCTACTTCAACCTGCGCGGCTGGCACGCCCTGGCCGACCTGGTGGACGCCTACCCCGGCACGGACCTGGCCTGCTGCCGCCTCATCGTCGGGATGCAGCGCCCGCCCCACGACCTGATGAAACAGGCTCAGCGCATCCAGCGGGAGACCCCCCTGGACGGACCCACCCTCGCCCGGCTGCGACTGGAGGTTGCCCGCACCTTCCGCGAACAACTGGAGTTTGGTCTGCCCACGGCCCAGGCCGAAACCACCCTGCGCCACCTGGCCCACCACCTGCACACCCGCAAACTGCGCGTCCGCCTCTTCCTGGCGCACCCCCTGCACGCCAAGCTCTACCTGGTGCGCCGGGCCGACCCCATCGTGCCGCGCCTGGCCTACCTCGGCAGCAGTAACCTGACCTTCTCTGGACTGGCGGGGCAGGGGGAGCTGAACGTGGATGTGACCGACGGTGACGCCACCACCAGGCTGCAACACTGGTTTGACGACCGCTGGAATGACCGCCTGGCCTTCGATATCTCCGACGACCTGGCGGCCCTGATTGAGCAGAGTTGGGTGCGCGAGGAACTTGTTCGCCCCTACCACGTCTACCTGAAGATGGCCGCCTACCTCTCGCAAGAAGCCCGCGAAGGCGAGCGCGAGTTTCCCATCCCGTCTGTGTTTGCCGGGGTGCTGCTCGACTTCCAGGTGCGGGCCGTGTCGCTGGTGGCGCATACGCTGCACCGCCGCGGGGGCGTGCTTCTGGGCGATGTGGTGGGTCTGGGCAAGACGCTGATGGCAACTGCGGTGGCCCGTATCTTCCAGGAGGACGACCAGAGCGCGACCCTGGTTCTCTGCCCGCCGCGCCTCGTTGCGATGTGGGAGTGGCACCTGGCGCACTACGGCATTGCCGGGCAGGTGCGGTCCATTGGCAAGGTATTCACGGGGATGGAAGCGCACCTGCCGCGTTTTCGCCTGGTCATCATTGACGAGAGCCACAATCTCCGCAACCGCGAGGGCAAGCGCTACGCTGCCATCCGGGACTATCTGGCCTACAGCGAAGCGCGGGTGCTGCTGCTCACGGCAACGCCCTACAACAAGCACTTCACGGACCTGAGTAACCAGCTCCGCCTGTTCCTCAATGACCAGCGCGACTTGCACGTCCGTCCAGAGGCGTTCTTTCGGGAGTGGTATAGCGTGACACCCCGCACGCACTAAAGTGCGGAGGCTGGTGTACAAAAACAGCCAGAGTGGATTGCGTTTCCCTCCAAAAAGTGGTAGGATAAACGTACCGGGCTGCACCCGCAGCCCCCCTCGCCCATCCGTTCCCTCCCCAGGCTCCCAGGCTCCCAGGCCCCCTGGCCTGCTGCCATTTCCACACTCGGCAGCGCCCAGGCCCCTGGCCCCTGGCTCCGGAGCGCAAGCGAGGCCCCTGCGGGAGAAGCTCAGGTCGTTCTTGAACAAAAGAATGACCACGTGCCCCGTGAATCAATGACGTAAGTCGGGGCCTCGGCCCTAAAAGGTTCATCACAGAACGGAGCAGCCGCCTGCTGCTCGCCTATCGTGTTCCGCTGTGCGGGAAAAAATCCTGCCCGATGAGGGAGACGATACGTGGTTCGTGCCACCTGTTTAGGGATAAGACCGCGTTCGCGGTCGGGTCACTGCCGTTGGGCAACGGAAGATCAGGCTGCGGATGGCCGTGAGTGTTACGTTATTTGAGAACCGCCGCGGCGCACGCCGCGTGGATAGATATCCTGCGCAAGGTCTCTCAGAGGTGCGGTGCTTCTGCGCCGCAGAACAGACGAGGCGGACACAGGTTCCCGCCGCACGCGCCACGTATGCGTGTGCGACTCTGTACCTCTGTGGGGACTTTGCGCTGTTTTTTTGTCCCTTGAAGAAAGGAGGATTTGAGGTGGTAGAGGATCGGCAACACACAACAAAAAACGGCGCTGTAACGCCGTTTTCTGCTGGCTTCTGCCAAGTATTGCGTCCGTAAGGACGTAAATAAGTATCTACAGTTTATCACCCCTGGTGGGGGCTGTCAAGCCCCTTTCGGGAGATTTTCGGCGCATCGTCGGTTGGTTTTTTCGTCGGAGGGGTATCCCGTGTGGTTCCCCTTCGGGGGAAGCGCCAGCCTGGAATGCCCCTCCGTTATGGAGGATGTGATGAGTACACTCGACCAGGTCGTGAAGGTCCTCAAAGAAGTCGCGGTCAAGGCGAACGTGGACCCGGATGGGTTGATTGTTCGCACGTTGACAGAAGACCTGAAGAAGCAGGAAGCAAAGAAGAAGTCGGCAAAGTCGGCGTAAGAAGTAGGTAATTAAGTCATCAGCCAATCCCCGCGGGGCATACCTGTCACGGTAGCGCCCCGTCGTCGGGGAGTGCTGCGTGCTCATGGTGTGCCTTCGCGGGGA
>DAOTUF010000138.1:0-2867 GCA_034437495.1 Chloroflexaceae bacterium
TCCCGCCGTAAGGCGAAAAACCAGCCCAGGACGACGTTGTGGAATGGTTGGAGTAAAAGATAAAGAGGAGCGCGGTTTCCTCCACTGCCACTGAAGTGGCGTGGCTTCCACCGCGCAAGATTCGGTGAGTGTCTGTTGTTGAGTGAGTATGGCGTCTGTCGTTCAGCCTGAGCCGAACCAGCGCCGTGGTGTCTGCCACAGGATACGTGTGGCATGAGGAGTATCTGTGATGTATGTCAAGTTGTTTGTTGGGAATTTGCCGTGGTCTATGAGTAACGTTGACCTTGAAGACCTGTTCAATAAGCATGGGGACGTGCAGAGCGCCCGTGTGATAACCGACCGGGATACGGGCCGCTCACGGGGGTTCGGCTTTGTCGAGATGGAAGTTGATAACCTGGCGCAGGTGATTAACTCCACGAACGGTCTCGAAGTAGATGGACGGCAGCTGCGGGTGAACGAGGCGAAGGAACGAGGGAATATGGGTGGAGGCGGCGGCGGAGGCGGAGGCGGTTTTCGCCGCGACAACCGCCGCAGTACCCACCGATACTAAACCTGGTATCGTTTCGGGTCCATACCGGTGACTTAAAGATACGAAGTGAACGTACGCACCTGAAATTCAGGAACAGGGTATTCACGGAGTCTGCACCCTGCTGGTGTGGCTCCGTCGTTTGTTTTCTCCCGAGAGGACCCCGATAAGATAAACCCGATAGCGCGAGAACCGCATGACGCTCCTCAATGTCCACAATCTGACCAGGTATTACGGGGCAGCCTGCATCTTCCAGCAGGTAAGCTTCCAGGTGCATCCGGGAGAAAACGTCTCCCTGGTGGGGGTGAACGGCGCAGGCAAGAGCACGCTGCTCAAGATTATCGCCGGGCTGGACCTGCCCGACGAGGGGCAGGCCCAGGTGCTCCGCGGTCGCCGCGTGGCCTACCTCTCGCAGGAACCGCGCTTTGTGGGCGAACGCACCCTCTGGCAAGAAATGGAAGCGGCGCTTGCATCGCTGCTCCGTCTTCAAGAGGAGTTGCGCACCCTCGAACAGCGGATTGCCGACACAAATGCCCCCGACTGGGAGGCCACAATGGAGCGCTATGGGGAACTCTCGGCGCGGTTCGAGCATGCCGGCGGCTACCAGATGCAGCAGCGCATTGAATATACCCTTCAAAACCTGGGATTCGCCCCCGCGCAGTATGACCAACCGCTGGCCCACCTGAGCGGCGGGCAGAAGACCCGTGCGTCCCTGGCTTCGACGCTGCTCTCCGACCCCGATGTGCTCTTGCTGGACGAGCCGACCAACCACCTCGACCTGGGGGCCCTGGAGTGGCTGGACACCTTCTTGAAAAGCTGGCCCGGCACGCTCATCGTCATCTCCCACGACCGCTACTTCCTCGACCGCGTCACCTCGCGCACGCTGGAAATCGACGGGGGACGCCTGTATGACTACCCCGCGGGCTACAGCGGCTACCTCGCGCTGAAGGCGGAGCGGCTCGAACGGGAGATGAAGGAATATACGGCACAGCAAGAGTTTATCGCCCGCACAGAGGAGTTCATCCGCCGCTACAAGGCCGGGCAGCGCTCGAAGGAGGCAAAGGGACGCGAAAAGCGGCTCAACCGCCTGAAAGACCAGCACGCCCTGGAGCGTCCCAGGGAACAAAAAAACCTCCACCTGACGCTGGAGAGCGGGCAGCGCAGCGGAGACCGCGTGCTGGCGCTGCGTGACCTGGTGACAGGCTACCCATCCCCTCCTGTCCCTCCTGCTCCTCCTGCTGAGAATGGCAGTGGCCAGCAAGACGGAGACCGAAACGAGGACGGAGGGTCTCACGTGCTGCTCTCGACGGGCAGGCTGGAGATACAACGGGGGGAGCGGGTGGCGCTGCTCGGCCCGAATGGGAGCGGCAAGACCACTCTCCTCCGCACGCTGGTCGGCGAAATCAAGCCCCTGCGCGGCTCCTTTCACCTGGGGGCCGGGGTGTCGGTGGGCTACTTTGCCCAGTCTCACGAGGGGTTGAAGATGGACGCCACGGTGCTCGAAGAGGTGCTGCGCATCAACCCGGAGCTAGGCGAAACCCGCGCCCGGACGTTGTTGGGAAGCTTCCTCTTCAGCGGCGACGACGTGTTCAAGCAGGTCCAGGCGCTCAGCGGCGGCGAGCGCAACCGCGTGGCGCTGGCCCAACTCACGCTCAGGCCGGGCAACCTGCTCATCCTGGACGAACCAACCAACCACCTGGATATTTCAGCGCGTGATGCCCTGGAGGTCGTGCTCAGCCAGTACCGCGGCAGCATCCTCTTTGTTTCGCACGACCGTTTCTTCATTGACCGGCTGGCCGACACGCTCTGGCTCATTCAGGATGGCCGCCTGGTACGGTTCGAGGGCAGCTACAGCGACTACCAGGAGCAGCAAACCCGCCTGCGCGAACGGGAGAAGGCGCGGCAGCAGGCCAGTTCCAGAGACCCCGGGCGTTCCACCCCATCATCAGCAGGACGGGGACAGGCGGCTGCAGAGGAGAAGCAGCGCAAGAAACGTATCGCAGCGCTGGAGTCGGAGGTCGAGCAGCTTGAGCACGAACTGACCCACGTTTCGTCGGCGCTGGAAGCCGCCAGCGCTGCCCAGGATGTCGCACAGGTTGCCGACCTGGGAACGCAGTATGCCGACCTGGAACAACGGCTCAACCGCTGCTACGAGGACTGGGCGGCCCTGGTGGAGTAGATACCACCTACCTACCACCCGTCGGCCATCAGCCGTGACACTCCGCAGGGGCTAAAGCCCCGCGGCTTCTTGTGGGCGCTCCCCAGGGGAGTCCGCACCCCAAGCCACTTGCCCCGTGTCCAGGGGACTACGCATGCTCCGCTTATCGCCGAAGCGACAGCC
>DAOTUF010000139.1:0-2254 GCA_034437495.1 Chloroflexaceae bacterium
AATGACGCCATTCGGGATGTCTGGGAGCGCACCGACTACCCCGTCGCGGAGCAGCGGGTTGCACGCTCGTGGCTCTGGGGGCCACAGCCGATGGTCAACGGGATGCGCGAACCCTATGCTGAGGGAACCGACGGTACCCGCCTGGTGCAGTATTTCCACAAGAGCCGCATGGAAATAAACGACCCCGACGCCCCCCGCACCGAGTGGTATGTGACCAACGGGTTGCTGGTGGTGGAGATGATGACCGGGCGTGTCCAGGTGGGCAACAACCAGTTTGAGGAATACCCCCCATCGGACGAGGCCGTAGCAGGCGACCCGCACGAAGCCAACCCCGACGCCCCCACCTACCGCTCATTCCGGTCGGTCGCCTACCCGCTCAACATTGAGCGGGCCCCCCGCCGCCCGGGTGCGGTCGTCACCGAGGTGCTGGCGCAGGATGGCAGCGTGTCGCAGGATGAGCGGTTTGCGGACTATCAGGTCACGATTGCGACCTATGATGAGAACCTGGGCCACAATATCCCCGGGGTGTTTACCGACTTCTTTGCCCGTCAGGGAACGGTCTACGAGGAGGGGGAGTTTCGGCAGGGGCAGATAATGAACTGGCAGTTTGCGGTGGGTCTGCCCATCAGCGAACCCTACTGGGCGCGGGTGATGGTGGGCCGCACCGCGAAGGACGTGCTGATGCAGGCGTTTGAGCGGCGCGTGCTGACCTACACCCCCGACAACCCGGCGGACTGGCGCGTGGAGATGGGCAACGTGGGGCAGCACTACTGGAAGTGGCGCTATGAGGAATGAGGAAAGTGCGGAAATCGTACAATGGATACCCGCCTGAAATACCAGGAACAGAGCGACGGAGAGGATGACCCATGGGAGCCGGTTGTTTCGCCAACCTTGACCTGACCCCGAACCGCATCGAACTGGCCCGGCGCCGGGCCGCCGCACGGCCGGGCTTCCTCGACCTGACCAGCAGCAACCCGACGCATCAGGGGGTGCACTTTCCGCCCGACATCCTGCACCACGCGGCTGATGCCTACTGGTCTACGCGCCGCTACACCCCCGACCCCCGCGGACTGCCCGCAGCGCGGGCCGCCATTGCCCACGCCTATGCAAGCCGCACCCCGCCGTTCCTGCTGCCCGACGAGGCTATCTTCATCACCGCCAGCACCAGCGAAGCCTACGGGTTGCTCTTTGCGCTGCTTGCCGACCCGGGCGATAATATCCTGGCTCCCAACGTCACCTACCCCCTGTTTGACTACCTGGCGGAGATACACCACGTCGAACTGCGCTCCTACCGCCTCGATGAGGCCAACGGTTGGCAGATTGACGAAGACGACCTGCGCCGGCAGGTGGACCACCGCAGCCGCGCGGTGCTGATTATCTCGCCGCACAACCCGACCGGGGCGGTGCTGCGTGCGCCGCTGCCTGTGCTCAATGAGATGGGGCTGCCGCTGATATGCGACGAGGTCTTTGCCCCCTTCCCCTACCGCGTCCCATCAGTCCCCCCCATAGCCGCGCTCCACCCCGACCTGCCTGTCTTCCAGCTTCACGGCATCTCCAAGCTGTTTGCCCTGCCGGACCTGAAACTGGGGTGGGTTGCCCTGAACGGCCCGGCCCACCAGACCTGCGGGGAGCGGCTTGAACTGCTCAATGACACCTTTCTGGGGGCCAGCAGCCTCATTCAGACGATGCTCCCGACGCTGTTTGCCCAGGGAATGGACTTTGTGGAGACGGTGCGGGAACGCATCCGTGTCAACCTGGACGATGGGTGCAGGCGGCTCGCCGCGTGCCCGGCGCTCACGCTGACCCCTCCCGACGGGGGATACTATCTCTTCCCCCGCGTGCAGGGGTGGGACGACGAAGAAGACCTGGTGCTCTTCCTGCTCGACCGGGGAGTGCTGGTCCACCCTGGCTACTTCTACGGGGAAGTACCCGGCACCCACCTTATGCTGTCGGCGCTGACCGAACCGGCCCGCTTTACGGCGGGGGTGGAACGGTTGTGTGCCGCGCTGGAAGGAACCCCGCCTCCTGAAAGACCCTTCAGGGGGTCATATCCAGAGACATAAGCTGCGACCCTGCTACTTTCTACGTGTTCAAACGTACTCGAAAGTACGCTTTGTCCATTTCCGAAATTCCTGCTTCACCCTGCACCGCCTTCTCAAGCGAAGGGCTTACACGCAGTCCACAGGCGTGTTTTACGTCCCGACGTAGCCACGACCGAAGGACGGTTGGTTTATGCGGCACCAACAAGCCTCAT
>DAOTUF010000140.1:0-11884 GCA_034437495.1 Chloroflexaceae bacterium
GCTGCCATCGGTGACTTCGCCCGCCAGCACCGGCGTGCCACTCCCGTCCGTTTTCCAATTGACGAAAAGCACGTCCAGGCGGATGGTTGGAGTAATGAGCGGGGACACATTATCCACGAGCGTTGTCTGCCAGTCCGCCTCGGTTGGAGTCCCGGTATTCCCGTTGGTGTCAGTGGCTCGGGCCCGCACGCGCAGGTATTCGCCATCGGTATCGGCCACATCAAGCAGGTAGCCCCATTCGTAGATGGTACCGATGGGCGGATAGAGCTGCACTGGTTGCCACGTGCCGTCCTCATTGGCAAGTTGCACCTCTCCCCCTTCGAGCAACCCGTTCGTCGGGTCAGGGTCACGCGCCGAGCCTGCCAGCCAGAAGAGCGGAGTCGTCACCGTCGCAGGCAGCGTAAAGTCAATCGTCGGTGGGACCGTATCGGCCTGGACCGTGATGGGTATCGGCTCGCTCATGAGGCCCGCGTGGTCCTGAGCACGCAGCAGCACGGTCAATGGGTCTTCACCCACAAGAACCGGCGCGGCCCATGCCACCGTGCCGTCAGCCACCTGCCAGGTGGTGCCATTATCGGTGCTAAACTCCACTTTTGCCACGCCAGATCCCAGGTCGCTGGCGCTGCCGTGGAGCGTCGCTGGCCCAGGTGGGAGCATCCCCCTGGGATTGATGGTGATAGTTGGCGGTGTCGTGTCCACCGTGCTGCGGACGTGCTGTTCTTGCAGCACCGCCGAGCTTCCAGGCGACGGGTCCGCGAGGATGGCGGTAGTCTGCACCTCAGAGACCCCGTGCAGATCATCATCCAGTTGCGCTACGATGCTGAAGCGCACCGTTTCGCCAGGAGCCAGATCCGGCAGGGCCACGGTCCAGGCTGTGCTCCCCGCAGAGCATCCGGTCGGACAGGGCACCCCACTGATGGACTGGTAGTGCAGGCCCGTACTGGCCCCAAGGTCAAGCTCCAGTCCGCTCAGGGGACCATCTTCACGATTGGTCAGCACCAGGTCATAGGTAAGCGTCGCGCCGGGACCATACACCGCGCCCATTCCGCCGGCGGGTTCCACCTCGAATGTCAGCAGCACCGTTCTCGGTTGTCCGTCGTTGGGCGTAGTGGTCGCACACAGGTCCGACCAGGTGTAGGCATCGGCCCAGGCGTCAGGGTTGAGCGGGTTGGTGGTCGGGAAGACCGCCCACGGCTCGCCCGTGCTCCCCCGGGCCACAGCAAACAGGGAGCGCAGCGGGGTACCGCTGGTTGCCCCGAATGGGAGCCGCATTTCCACGCTCCCGCCGCGGTCCGTCGCAACGGCCAGATCCCAGGCGGTTGTGGTGTCGTGCTCCCACGCGCTGCCGGTCCACGCCCAGAGCGTCCCGCTGCCCTGGTCGGTGCTGACCACCGCATGCGTTGCGGCCAGTGGCAGCGGGCCTGTTTCTGAAGGCAGTGGTGTGGTGGTCCCCCCCGTACCTGCTGCAAGATACAGCGTGAAAGTGCCATCCAGCCCCCAATGCGCACCGCGCCAACCCAGGTAGACATCGATGGCATCCCAGGTGGCGAAGAGTTCCTGGCGCTGTCCGCTGCGTTCGTCGTCATCAAGCCGTTCGCGGTCTGGGTCCCATTCACCGATTGCGGTCTCAAGCACCCCATCCAGGCGGATGAACTGCTGTCGTTCGGCACAGACGGGCACACTCGCGCTGCCGACATACCACGGACCGTAATGCAACAGCAGCCGGTTGCCTGCCGCATCTTCCACCGCAAGGTGGGCGTACCATTCGCCGCTGCGGTTCAGAGTCGTCGTCAAGCTGTTGCCCGTCTGCGTCTGTGACGGGTCGGTATCGGCGGCCTGGTCCATGGAGGCCATCACGATGACCGGGCCATTGGCATCCTGCGGGGTGTTCCACTCCATCGTCAGGTCGGTCAAACTATCGATATGGACGCCCGCCTCGGTCGGACCATCCGGCGTGCTGAAGGTGACTGGCTCCAGTCCCGCAGGCGGCGTGGTGTCAAGCGTGAGCGGTTCCGTCTGGATGGCTTCGTTGCCAGCGAGGTCGCGCACGCGCAGTTGCACGGGATAGCCCGACTGGGTGAGACCTTCAGGAACCGTCCAATCAAACGACCATGCCCCGGTGCCAACATCGAAACTCGCCGCCTCCCAGGTGCAGCCGTTGTCAAAGCTCAGCGACACACTGGCGATGTCACGATTGTCACTCGCCGTGCCATCCAGCGTGACCATACCACGCAGTGCGCCCGATGCATTGAAACTGAGCGTTGGCGCGGTCGTATCCCGGACCACATCCACGGTGTCATCGGCGCTGAACGCACCGCCGCCGGTTCGCGCATCAGCCGCAATGCTGTTCGTAGTCGTATTCAGCGGAACATCCACCCCCCAGGCGGTGAGCGTTGCCCCGGGTTGTGCCAGCAGCGCATCATAGGTCACGCCATCCACAACCACCTGCACCGTGGGGGAGCCGCCGCCGCCGAAGCGGGCAAAGCCCTGCACGGGCAACTCAGGAGTGTTGACGGTCCTGCCATTCGGCGGCACGATGGTTGCCACATCCAGTCCCGTCACGTTGATCTGGGCCGTGCGGCGGCCCTCATTCCCGGCGCGGTCAACAGCGACCGCTGCTATCTCCACGCCGGTCCCGACCGGCAGGGGCACCCAGGCGCGGAAGGTGCGCGGGTTGCCCGGTGTCCAGTTCGTGTCATCCCAGGCCGCGGCGTAGCGCTGCCCACCTCCCTCAAAGAAGACTTCTTCTACGACGAACAGGTTGCCCATACCAGTGTCCACAACGTCATTCGCTGTAGCAACCAGCTCAATGGCTGCCGCACTGGTGTCCGCAGGCGGTGCTGAGACCCAGGCGACTTGCGGTGCGGTCGTGTCTACAAGAACGCGGCCCGCATACCATTCGTGCGTGGCAGTCTGATTGCCCGCTGCATCATTGCCCCGCTGATAGAGCCGATACAGCCCCTCACCCGGAGGGGTTATCTGCGCCGACCACGCCGAAACAGCAGCCGGTGCGCCCTGGCTGTTGCTCGGAGTATCCAGGGTTGCTGCCTGCCAGGTTGTCGGAAGTGTTGCTTCGGGTGGCAGGGTCGCGTCGCTGATAGGCGCAAGCCCCACCTCCACACGGTCCACGCCGGAGATACCGGTCGCGCACGACTCGCCCACCGTGCCAAACAGCAGCGTGAGCGGCACAATCAGCAGTTCTTGATAGCCCATATCGGCGCGTGCGCCGCCGCCCGGTGGCGGACGATGGTAGGCGGTGTACAGGTCTTCATCTTCTGGGAACGGTCGGGGCGCGATAAAGGGGGCAGCCGCATTGATCGCTGGCGAGTCAGGGGTCAGGCGGTAGTCCCCCACGCTGGTATCGCGGAATTGCGGGTCGGTATCGGGCTTATCCCCGGTGCCAGTAGTGACCCCATCATAATCAGCGGTGGTGTTGTCGTGCAGCAGGTTGTAACGGCTCGCGATGCTGCCAGATGGCGCACTCAAGCCGGTGTCATTGGCGGCGAGAATGCTGCTGCTGACCTCCGCTTGTGCGTCCCCATCGACCACAGCGACCCCGGCCCCGTCGCTGTTGACGATAGTGGCAAACTGGACCTGCGCACTGGCGGCCCCGTCCAGTCGCACGCCAGTCTGGTTGCCGTCAATCAGGAGGTACGCCAGGTGAATATCATGGCTGGCATTCCGAATGGAGACCCCGGCATCGGTGCTGCCGCTGCCGCTGCCCGTTATCGTCACGCCGCGCAGGTCCACCTGCTGCACGCCGTCTATCAGCACCGTGCTGCCGCTGCCGCCGCCATCAATGATGGTCTGGTCGGCCCCACTGCCGAGCAGTCGCACGTTGCCCGGCAGGGTAATCTGTTCGTGGTAGGTGCCAGGAAGCACTTGCACCGTGAGCCGTGAGCAGGGGTCATCGGCGGGTTGCGCCACCCCACAAACGAGGTCAACCACCACCCCACGAGCGGTATCAAGTGCTTCCTGTATGGTCGCAAAGGCATCCACCCCCCAGGTCAGGCCATCGTTTGCCGCAGTCGGGCCATAGTCATCATCCACATAGATAGCAGCACGCCCGGTCTGGTAGTAGCCAACATCCGGCGGGCCAATAAGCCCGGTCGGCATAGAGGTTCCCGGCACGCCCGCCTGAATGAGCGGTGAGCCAGCCTGTGGGCGGTAGTCGTGTGCGGCGCGGTTAGTGAAGGTCGGGTCGATACCAATCTGTTCGCCCGCGCCGGACGGCAACTGAGGCGTGCCATCCACCCGCACATCGGTGGCATTGCTGCCGTAGGCATTGTACTGGTGCAGCGTCGTACAGGTAGCATAGCTCAGTGCGGTGCCGCTGTGACCGTCAAAGACGGTATTTTGCACGGTCAGCCCATCGCAGTCGGTGCCAGCGATACCGTTGGTGTTGTCCACCAGGGTCAGGTTGTGCAGGCTGGCCTGAGCCTTGCCCTTGACTGCGATGCCGGTGCTGGTACTGCGCACGATCAGCCGCGAAACGTCCACACCTTGCGCACCATCGGTGAGCAGCAACCCCCCGGCGGCATCGTCACCGACCATTGATAGGCGGGTAAGTTGGGCCTGCTGGATACCCTCGCCAGTCACGAGGAAGGCAGGCGCGTCGTCGGGTGGCGCTTCAATCAGGCTGTTCTCCGCGCTGGAGCCGCCCACCTGGACGCCGCTCACCAGGAAGAACGGCTCGCGGTAGCGACCAGCACGCACCACGACCCGGTTGGCTCCGCTGGCGATGGCCTCCTGAATGCTGGCGAAAGCATCCACGCCCCAGGTCAGGCCGTCGTTTGCCGCACCCGGCGCATAGTCCGGGCGCACGTAGGCCACCTGCGGATTGGTGGTGTCGTGGTAGCCGCTGGCAAGCTGCGAGTCGGAGGCCACGCGGTAGAGACCCGCGCCCGGGTTGGCGAAGGCGGCATCGTTCAAGCCCATCTGGTCGCCGCCCGCGGGAGGCGTGACCGACCAGTCCCCGTCCGTGACCCAGGTGTTCTGCCCCTGGTAGTCGATGGTAAAGTCTGGCGGAGCGCCAAGCGTATCATTGAGCCACGCGCCGGTGCCGCTATCGTGCGAGACAAACGCCGTGTCTTCGATAATGAGTTTTGGCCCCGCACTCACCTTGAGCGGGCTGTAGCGGTAGAAGTTGGTTGAACCCTCCTGCTCCAGTGCATAGATGGAGTTTCCTACCCGCGCCATACCGCCGCCAGAGTTGAACGGGATGGGAGACGTGCCACTGGTCGCCGCGTCTTCCAGCGTTTCCCAGACCGTATCAGTCAGGTAGAAGCGGGCAAAGCCTCCGCCGCCTGCGGCTGAGGTCGCATAGAGATAGTCGCCACCGTCCCAGACGAGGGACGCGCCGGAGTTGATGCTGCCGCTTCCAGGGAAGGCCCCGAGCGTGGTATCGTTCCAGTCACCCGTGTTCGGGTTGTAGACATACAGGTTGTCGCTGACGCTGGCGGCATCGTTGGCGGTGTTGCTACCCGCCAGCATATAGATGCGGTCGTCGCTGGTGTCAGGCGTGCCAGAATCAACATAGGCCAGGGTGTTGCCGTCGCCCGCTGTCACCCCGGTGGGCAGCGGGTCGCGGGTCCAGATACCTGTGTCGATGTCGTACAGATACAAGGAGTCCTGACTGGTTGCATAGAGCGTTGCATCATTATTGCTGGTCAGTGCGATAATCTCGTCGGGCAGGATGCCAGAGTAATCAAGGCCAACCCCACTCCCCGAGTCGCTCCACCCCTCACTCCGACGGTAGAAAGAGAAGTAGGGTGGCAATTGATGGAGGCCACCGCTCACAGGTTTCCAGGAGGGTTGGCCCGACCACGGCACCGACAGATAGGCAATCGGGCTGAGATGGGTATCGCCGTTGAGCGCAGTGAATGCGCCTCCGATGAGAGGAGCATCGGCCACGCTCAGTTGTTCCGGCAGCGTGTCCACCGTGCGGACCACATGGCCTATCGGTCCAGGCGTCCCGGTCGTGCCGGTCGATGGGTCGGGCGTGAAGTCAGCGACGGAGGTGGTTATCGAAGACCAGTCGAAGGTCTTGCTTTCCAGGCGGGCGAACCCTTCGGTCGTGAGCGTATCTCCCGTGCCATAGGGCGGGCCCGTATAACTGCTCACCTCGGTGAAATTGCCGACAATCATCACGCGGGTATAGTGATAATCGTTCAGCGTGTCGGTGTGTTGGGCAACCGCAAGGTCAGTGACCGGGCCGTTCGGTTCGCCCAGGGCAGAGCTACCGCCGCCCGGGTTGGTCAGCAGCCCGGTGCCGTCCACAAGGCCAACCAGATGATCAAACCCGGTGCTATGGCCGCCCGATGTGTAGGTGAAGTTCCCACCCACATAGAGCACCGCATCCTCGCGTATTTGATCGTAGGTACCAGACAGAATATACTGAAACGGAGCGACCTCCAGCGCACTGACCCAACAGTCATCTTCAGCATCTTCGAAGTAGGAGATACCCGGAACGGCTTCCCAGGTAGACCCCGTTGTCTGATACAGACAGGGTTGGGTGGTGTCGGTTTCAAATGTGCCCGCAAAGAGCGTGTCGCCCAGGAATTTCAGCGCATGCACCGGCCCATTGGGGGGAGTACTCGGAGAATCGGTGCTGCCCACGTCTTCCCATACTGAGCCGGTATCGTTCCACTGCGCTATATGCTCAGGTGTGGTGAATTCGCCCCCTGCATAGAGGGTCCCGTCTTTGAACTCCAGCGCATAGACCGGGCCGTCCAGTGAGCCGCGTGCTTCCCATTCCATGCTGCCCCTGTTCCAGTAGGCGATGTTATTCACCAATACCTGACTGCCATCGGGGTTGAACGCCCACACAAACTCGCCGCCAACGTAGACCCCATCGGTACCGTCAAACGCAAGCGCGTAGACCGGGCCGCTCACCCCGCGCCCGACCGGATTCCAGCGAAAACTATCCCAATGGACAATGTTGCGGGAATGGACCACACTGCGAATCGAGCTATCACCATAGAGGGTGGTCGCGCTGTTGAACACGCCACCAGCATACAGGTCTACCAGGTGCGTATGGGGGTTCTGCCGAATAATGTTGACCTCTCTGGCGGGTGGCGTAAACCCGTCGGTGGTGCGGGCCGTATAGACGGTGTTGCTGCCATCCGCGGTCAGGTTGCTCATGCGAACATCCGCAGAAATCCCCATATCCATATTGGAGAGCGGTTGGTACCAGTTTCCGGTAGAGGGAAAATAGGGATACAGGGTGTGAGAGCCGCTGTTGGATTTCAGCAGGGCATAGACCACATCGCTCCCTCCATTTTTCGAGGCGACTGGTCCGCCGCTGTTTGAGGCTGGAAGAGGCGCGTTAGATGGGTCGGTCAGTTCGCTCCAGGAGGGCGATAGGGCCGGGTCGGGCGTGTCCGGGTCCACAGAGATAGCCGTGCTGCTGCTGGCACCCGCAAAGGTGGTGCCCCGCACCACGGCATTGCTCCGACGGTCCATTGCGATGCCGTGCTGCGTGAAATCGTGCAGCAGCAGGTGGCTCAGGGTGGTGGTGTCCTCCGGGGTGGTGTAGGCTTCCGCTCCCGCGTTCGTCAGCACGATACCCCTGGTGGTGTTGCGGATGGTCATTCCGGCAATGGTCACGCCCTGTGCGTCGGTGACGCTGATAGCATCGCCGCTGCCGCCGCCATCGATAAAGACGGCATCGGGATGGACTCCCACCACCCGCAGGTCATCGGTCGTATCCAGCGCAAAGCCTTCATAGATGCCCGGCTGGACGGTGATCTGGGTGGCGGCCCCTGCCGCATCTGCCGCATCCACCGCGCTCTGGATTGTGGCGAAGGCGGTCACGTTCCACGCATACCCATCGTTGGTACAGGTGTCGCAGTAGTCGTCATCCACAAACAGGTAGTTGGCCGGTGGTGCGCCACTCTCCGGCGGTGTGCTCACCGGCACCGTGGCCGTGTCCGGCTCACCGAGCGGCAGGCGCTCCAGGTCGAGCGGGGGCAGGGTGCCATATCCCAGGTCCGGGTCGGCATAGCCGGAGGCGACCAGGGCTTCTGGCAGCAGCAGCAGGTCTGAAGAAGCATCGCAATTCAGGTCGGCCCCGGCGCTGTAGGGGGTCGAAGCCGCCCCCGCCACCCCCACCAGGCTCGCGTCTGCGGTCAGGGGGGCTGTGGCTATTCCCCCACGCCCGGCCACGAGGTAGGCGCGGTTGTCGGTCGTTCCGAGCAGGATATCAGCAAGACCGTCGGCGTTGACATCGCCCGGCGCGGCGATAAACCCGCCCAGGTTGGCAAAATCGTGCGAGAGGGTGCGGCTGTCGCTCCACGCGCCGCTGTCGCGCCCGAGCACCAGTTGCACCGTGTCGCTCTCGCCATAGGCAAAGTCGGCCAGGCCATCCCCGCTGACATCGCCCAGGGCCGTGAGGAGGGAGCCGCTGGCTCCGGTCAGGTGGTGGAGTGCGGCGCTGCTATCCAGGGCCAACCGTGCGTGCGCACTCAACGCGGCATGGCCTGCAAACAGGTAGACCCCTGCGCTGCTGCCGAGGCTGCCGGTCGGGTCGGCAATGGCAAAGTCGGCCAGACCATCGCCCGTTACATCGCCCACCCCGCTGAGTGGTGCGCCAGCCGGCGCGAAGGGCAGGATGGCGGCAGCTTCAAGGGACAGGTCCCGCACGCCATTCCATGGTCCGGCGCTCCCGGCCAGGAGGTAGGCCCGCCCCCCCGTGGCCCCGAGCAACAGATCACCAAAGCCGTCACCGTTCACATCGCCCGCCGACGCCTGCCAGGTGCCCAGGTCGAACCCGCCATCCGAGGTCGTCAGCTCGACCCATTGCCCGCTCTGGCCTTCTGTTAGCGGGGTGTCCTCGCCCCCGGCCATACCAGGTCGCCCGAACACCAGGAAAACGCGCCTGTTGTTCGGGTCGCCAATGAGCAGGTCATAGCGCCCATCGCCATTCACATCGCCCGCCGCGGCAATATGTGCCCCCAGTCCCGCGTTCGCGCTGCCCATAAAGGAGGGATGGTCGCTGAGCAACTCGCCTTCAGGCAGCAGCGGCCAGTCACCGTAGCGCCCCGGCACCAGCACTACCCGGCCTGCGCCGTTGTTGGCGTGGGGCAGACCGACAGCGAGGTCGCCGCGTCCGTCGCCGTCGCTATCGCCGAGCCAGGTCATCTGCACACCCTGCGTCTCCTGGACGTGATCAAACTCCAGCCATACGGTGGCATCGGCCAGTGCGTCGCGCTGCACGTTGCCCGTGAGCGAGGCCGGGCCGGGGGGCAGGGGCAGGTTGGCCGTGTCATCAATCCTGCCCGCCAGATTGAGCGGCCCACCGGCCACCACCAGCGGCTCGTCTTCGGTATAATCGCCGCTGGTCAGGGTCGTACCAGGCGGGAGCGGGTCGACAATCACCGTGCGCTCAATAATCGCGCTGGCATTGCCTGCCCGGTCAAACGCTTGCAGCGCGACGGTCCGCTTGCCCTGCGCATCTGGGCCGCCCAGGTTCCACTGGTAGGTCCACTCGGTGGTGGTGGGAAAGGTGTCCGGCAGGTTGATGAGTTGCCAGGGTTGCCCGTCAATACTGATTTGCATGCGGCTGAGGCCGGAGAGGTTGTCGCTGGCGCGGCCGGCCAGCGTGAGAGTGTTATTGTCGTTCCCCGTCACCATGCTGTTCGCTTGCAGGGTCGTGTCCATCGTCGGAGCGGTATGGTCTACCGTTACCTGGACGGTCGCAGGCTGGCTTGTGCGGCCAGCATAGTCGCGGGCGCGGGCGCTGAGGGTATAGACCCCATCGGCGGGCAAGGTCCAGGTGGCGGCCCAGGGACTTGCGCCGGGCAGGGTGCGTGTTTCTGCACCGGGCAGGTCCAGTTCAACCACTGTAACCCAGCTTGTCGGGTCGCTCGTGGTGCCGCCGACCACAAAGCTGCTGCCGCTGAGGACGGAGCCATCTGCCGGGGCAGTAAAAGCGACCGTAGGATCATCCGCGTCTATCGCCAGGGTGAGCGTGCGGGACAGGACTTTGTCTTCGTAGGGGACGTTGGCGATAATCTGCGCCTCGGTCGAATCGCTCACGTCTGCGGCATTGGCCGTCACGGTGGTTGAGACGGCTTCGCCCTGCCGCAGGGCCAGCGGAGTGGTGCCAGTCGGGTCGCGGAAGGTCCAGGCAGAGCGGATACCACAGGCGGCGCTCTCTGTCCCCTGACGTGGCGGTATGGCTCCATCGCCCAGGCGCGTGAGGGTGCCCCCCTGAAGGTCCGTGAGCACGTCAGGCAGACACAGTTCCAGCGTGCCGTCCACGGGACTCTGCCCTGAACTGAACAGGTCAAGCTGCACGTCAACCGCATCGCCCGGGCGAACAACCAGGCGCGATGCCCCATCAGGTCCTATGCCGAGTGGCTCGCCGGTCAGGAGCAGTTGGGCGCTCTCGTTGGGTGCGTAGGGACTCAGACGGTTGCCGTGTTCCTGGGCATCGTTCAGGCCGTCAACATCGGTATCGGCTCGCAGCGGGTCGGAGAAGACGCGCACCGTGCGCCCGCCGGGGAGCAGCACCGTCCATCCGCGCTGCTCTTGGGCGTCGCTCAGGCCATCATCATCCGTATCCGCATCATCAATCGCGGTGCCGAGCCGCAATTCCTGGGCATCGCTCAGGCGGTCTCCATCGCTGTCGGCCATGAGGGGGTTGGTGCCCAGGGTGGTGCGATTGTCCTGCTCAAAGCCATCGGCCAACCCATCGCCGTCTGTGTCCCAGGTGTCCGGGTTGGTGTTGGCGGCCTCCTCCGCACTGGTGGTCAACCCGTCGCCGTCGGCGTCGGGGTTGTCCAGCACCGACCACGTCCAGAGGTCATCCAGGGAGTTGGGCAGCACATCAATCGTAAATGCAATCCGGTACTTGCTGGAGTCGAAATACCCCGAGTTTATCTCATCCGATTCGGGAATAGTGACATGTTCATCGCGAAAGACATAGCGCATGTCAAAAACACGGGTTTCGTAGCGGTAGTTATAGTCGATCCGCCAGTCAAACTCCAGGTCGAGATTTTGCTGCGGCGTGTCGAGCCAGAACACTGCGCGTGCGTCATTGACACATTCCGAGGTGGTGTTCTCCGGGTCGGTAATCTGGCACTGCGGGTCCAGGCTCTCATAGATGGCACGGACGCCGTTGGTCGGCTCCGTTGAGATGCCGGGCGTGTTCTGGAAACGCAGCCGGGATTTGCTCCGCAGCAGGTTGTATTCGGCCCACTCGCTGTCGGCATCTGCGGTTGTTCGAAAGGCAGTCGTGAGTTGGTCCGTATAGACAAACCGATTGCCTGCGACCAGGCCATCAACCATGCGGTTAGGCGGACGTTCGGGCGCAGACCGTCCGCCCGCAAACTGAAAGCCAGATGGCACCGTCACGGCTTTGATAGCATAAAAGAATTCGGCGACGATATCTACAATCGACTTGCCGACAATGAGCGTCACCACCGCGTCGATCAGGGCAAAGAGGGCCGCGATAATACTGCCGAACGGTATGAGCGAGAGCAGAAATAGCACCACTGCAAACACGGTTGCCACAATCGCATAGGCCAGCGCTACTTCCCATCCATAGGAGGTGGTGCTGTTGGCGACCGTGATACCAAACTGCACCCAGATAGTTCCGACCTGGAGCACGACTCCCGCAATCGCAAAGACCTGGGCGGCGCGGCTTGCGGTGGTGAATTTGGAAAACAGCCTGCCGACTTTGCCCGCGGTCGGGTCGATCAGACTCTTCCCGGCCACCACTTTGTCGATAAAATCAACGGTGCGCTCCGTGAGCGACCCGGCTTGAACAACAACATTGGCTATCTTGCTGGTGAGTTTCGCGGTGTCAACACACGCTTCGTCTCCGTCTACACCGCAGGCAATCTGGACGACGGTGCTCACTGCTATCACCAGCGACCCC
>DAOTUF010000141.1:0-6420 GCA_034437495.1 Chloroflexaceae bacterium
GAAACAGTGGGAGGCACAGCGCGAGATGCTGCACCAGTCAGAAGCCATCTGCCTCTTTGTTGAGCGGGCCCGCGCCGCGAAATTTCACTTTGCGCTGACGAGCGAGAACGCACAGGCCGTGGCCGACCTCTGTATCAAGCTGGAAGGGCTGCCCCTGCTCATCGAACTGGCCGCCTCGCGCAGTGCCATGTTTGCGCCGCAAGAGATGGTGCGCCACATCCAGGTCTGCCTCTCGCTGGCCCACACCACCATGCGTAACTTTCCGCCCCGCCAGCGCAGTGCGGCGGCCCTGATTGGCTGGAGCTACGACCTGCTCACCCCCGACGAACAGGCGCTCTTTGCCCGCCTTGCCATCTTCGCCGGTGGCTTCACCCTCACCGCCGCAGAAGCCGTCTGCACCACCCCGGACGACCAGCCGTTCTCCGTGCTCGCCGGGCTGGAATCGCTGATGAACAAGAGTTTGCTGCGCCACAAAGAGGGTATGAGCAGCGAGGCCCGCTTTCTGCTGCTGGAACCGGTGCGCGAATTTGCCAGCGCGTGCCTCCAGCGCAGCGGGGAAGCCGACCTGCTCGCGCAGCGCCACGCGGCCTACTACCTGGGACTGGCGCAGGAGGCCGCGGAGCGGGTAGGGGGACGGCAGCAAGACCACTGGCTCTGTCAACTGGAAAGCGAACACGATAACTTCCGCGCTGCGCTGCACTCGCTCCTGAAGCGGGGTGAGGCCGAAACCGCGTTCCAGTTGTGCGTAGCGTTGGAACTGTTCTGGTACTGGTGCGGCTACCAGCGCGAGGGACGCATGTGGCTGGAGCGCGTGCTGGAGCAAGATACCCTCTCGGACGCGGCCCGTGCGAAAGCGCTGGATGCGGCAGGTGGTCTGGCCTGGGTCCTGGGGGAGTACGCCCAGTCCCGCGCCCTGGCCGAGCAAAGCCTGGCCTTGTGGCAGACACTCGACCACACGGAAGGCATGGTCGAAGCGCTCAACACCCTGGGACTGGTGGCCGAATCTCTGGGCGAACTCGACCGCGCCATCACCGTGCATGCACAGGGGTTGGCGCTGCGGCGCGAGATGAACAACCCCCGACGGGTGGCGGTCGCACTGGGCAACCTGGGCGATGTGGAACTCTACCACCAGCCTGGGGTACCAGAACAAGCCATTGCCCGCTTCAAGGAGAGTCTGGATATCTACCAGTCGCTGGAAGACCGCCGCGGCATGGCCGATATGCTGGTCAGTCTGGGCGACGCGGCGCTGTTTCAGCACCACTACGACCGCGCCGCGGCGCAGTTTCGGCAAAGCCTGGTGCTCTATGAGCAGGTTGCCAACGCCAACCGCAACCGTATTCTGCGCTGCCTGGAGCGCCTCCCCCTGGCGCTGGCGATGATGGGGCAGCCGGAGCGCAGCGCTCGCCTGCTCGGAGCCGCGGCAACCCTGCGGCGCACCTCTGACATCCCGCGCTCCCCCATCTACCAACCCTTCCACGACACGACGGTGCAGGCCGTTCGTGCCCGCTGCGGCGATGCCACCTTTGCCCGCGCCCACGCCGAAGGCGAGACATTCACCCTGGAGCAGGCCATCGCGGACGCGCTCCAGGGGACCATCAGCCCGGTGACGCTGTGGCGCTGGCAGTCCCACGACATTGCCCACTGGCAGCAGGAAGCTCCCACCGCGGACGATGGCCCCGCGGCCCGCGCAGTGCTCGTGTCACCCCTGGCAGAACCGCTGGCTCCCTGCCATACGGTTATCCCCTCCTGGCAGGCCACCACGCCCCCCGGCACCTGGATGGAACTCCATTTGCACGCGCTGATTGACACCCGCTGGACGCGCTGCTACCGGCTGATGGCCTGGGATACCGCAACCAAGCGGAGCCAGCGGCGCAGCTTCGCCCACCAGCGCGATGCGGATGGGTGGGTGGATACGGAGACGCTGCGGCTGAACCACCACGCGAAGGCGGTGCAGGCGCGGGTGGTGCTCTGTGCCGAACGCGCCGACGCCTGGCCGGAACTGCACCAACTGGCGCTCTGTCTCTCCTCCCGTTCCCGTGGGTCGCGGCACGGGGAGCGGCGCAACCTGAGCAGCGCCCCCTTCCAGGTGCCCGAACCGCTTCCCCTCCCATCTTTCTCACAGTATGCCTACCCCCAGGGCGCGGGTTGGTGCAGTCCAACCTCGCTGGCAATGGTCCTGGGCTACTGGCACCACCGCACCGGGGACCACCGTCTGCTGCCTTTCACATCGCCGTCGTGTGTGCCAGACCTGGTCGCGCCACTCGTGGACGACCCGAACTATGGAAGCGGAAACTGGAGCTTTAATGTTGCCTATGCTGCCTCGCTTGGCCTGGATGCCTGGGTCACGCAGCTGGGGTCGCTCAACCAGGTCGCCCGCTGGGTGGCGGCAGGGGTGCCGGTCATCTGTAGCCTGGCCTGGGAGGAAGGCGAACTGGAGCACGCCCCACTGCCCCGCAGCGATGGGCATCTGGTTGTCGTGACCGGCCTGCGGGCCGATGGGCAGGTGATGGTGGCCGACCCGGCGGGGGCCGATGCCACCCAGGTCTGCCGTCTCTACCAGGTCCAGCCGTTTGCTGCCTGCTGGCAGCGCCATTCTGCCGGCACCGTCTATCTGGTTTACCCACCGGGATGGACTACTCCCAGTCCCTATCCTGGCGACCCCTGGTAAACCAGGGGGGAGGGTGTTTTTTGGGGGTATCGGTCGAACTCAATCAGGGAAGGAGAAGAGGGCAATGAAGACTGAACCGGCAAGGGGATATCTGGCTCTGGGAGCACTCGTCGCACGATACTGGACCGGCGGGGTCCTGCTGCTGCTGGTGCTGACCCTCGGGGCCTGTAGCCTGCCATCCGCGTCGGCTCCCCAGGCTCCCCAGGCTCCCCAGACTTCCCAGACAGACGAACCGCTGGTCTTTGCGGGCGATTTCGGCAGCCTGCGCACCCTCGACCCTGCCGCTGCCTACGAACTGGACAGCTTCCTGATCCTTGGCAATCTCTACGAGACGCTGGTGAGCTACGACCCGAATACCCTGGAACTCACCGGCGGGTTGGCAACCAACTGGACCATCACCGCCCAGGAAGCCACCTGGACGATAACCTTCACGCTCCATCCGCAGGCCACCTTTGCTAGCGGCAACCCGGTGACGGCGGAGGATGTGCGGTTTTCCTGGCAGCGGGCGATTGCTCTCAACCAGCAACCCGCCTTCCTGTTCACCGAGATTGCCTACCTCGACCCGCAGCAGATCCGGGTGGTCAACCCGCAGACGGTTGAGATAACGCTCCCGGCTGCCGCAAACCCCCAGGTCGTTCTTTCCATCCTGAGCTTCAGCGCGGCGGCCATCCTCGACCGCCAGGAGTTGGCGGCGCACGCCCCGGCTAGCGATGACGCGGCCTGGCTCAACCAGCACTCCGTGGGCAGCGGCCCCTACCGCCTGGAACGGTGGCAGCCGGATGAGCACCTTGTGCTGACGGCCAACCCCAACTTCTGGCGGGAGCCGCCGTCCATCCAGCAGGTCGTTCTGCGCGACATTGCCGACCCGGTGGATTTGCAAGCGTTGATTGCCTCTGGAGAAGCGGATATCGTTCAGGACCTCACGGCGGTGCAGGCCACGGCGCTGGTGGACCATCCCGATGTCCAAGTCATCCCCGCGGAGACGCTGGACCTGGTCTACATCGGGATGAACCTCACCCGCACGCTGCCGCTGGCACACCCCGACGTGCGTGAGGCTCTCCGCTATGCCATCAACTACGACGAACTGCAAACCCTGCTCGGCGGCCATGCAACCATCGTGCAGGAGGTCATCCCGGCGGGTATCCCCGGCCACACCGGGCAGCGACCCTTTCAGCACGACCCCGAACGGGCCCGGAGCCTGCTGGCGCGGGCGGGGGTGGCGGAGGGGACGGAACTGGAGTTGCAAACCCCGACCGGCGTGGCTCCGGGCGGGGTGGACTGGCGCACGCTGGCGGCCAAGCTTCAGAGCGACCTGGCCCAGGTTGGCCTGCGCCTGAATGTGAAGCAGTCCGACCGCCTGCTGGATACCTACCGGGCGCGGCAGCACGAACTGGCAATGACGGTCTGGGTGCCCGACTTTCCCGACCCGGACGCCAACGTCACCCCCTTTGTTGATGCGGCGGCCCATTCGCTTGCCTGGCGCAATGCCTGGGAGTCCCCTGAGCTTGCCGACCTGGTCCGACAGGCGGCCCGCGCTGAGGACCTGGCAACCCGCCTGGACCTCTACCGCTCCATCACGGAGCGTGTGCAGCACGAGGGGCCGTATGTGGTGCTCTACCAGCCAGCGCGGTTGTTCGGGGTGCGCCGCGGTGTGATGGGCTTCCGCTACGTTCCTGCGGACACGCCGATGGTGAGCCTGAGCCAGTTGACGAAAGAGTAGCGGTGAGGGGACGGGATGGGGGCTTTTCTGCTCGCCCGGCTGGTCGGGATGATCGGGGTCGTTGCGGGGGTACTGGTGAGTGTCTTTTTGCTGCCGCGGCTCGTCCCGACTGACCCGTGCCTGGCGATGCTCGGTGAGAAAGCCACGGATGGGCAACTTGCGACTTGCCACGCCCACCATCACCTCGACCAACCGCTCCCCGCACAGTTCTTCGCCTATGCCCACAATCTGCTGCGTGGCGACCTGGGCGTCTCCATCCGCACCCATCAGGCGGTGCTGACCGAACTGGGGGAACGTCTGCCCGCCACGCTGGAACTGTCACTGGCGGCGCTGGTCGTGACCTTGCTGCTCGGTGTGCCGCTCGGCGTGCTGGCGGCCTCCCACCACCGCACGTGGCTCGAATGGCTCATACGCGGGTTGACCACGGTGGGCGGGACGATGCCGGTCTTTCTGCTGGCGCTGCTGCTCAAAGAGGGGTTCAGCAGGCCCGCAAGCGGGATACCCCGGACGGGCCGCATCAGCGGCGTGTTTGTGCTCCACCCGCAGATAACGGGGGGGTACACGCTTGACAGCCTGCTGACAGGGAACCTCGCGGCCTTGCTCAGCAGCCTGAGCCACCTGGCCCTGCCCGCCTTGACCCTGGGCATCTATTCGGCAGCGGTGCTGGCCCGCGTCTTGCACGTGGCGCTGCTGGAAGAGTTGGCGCAGCCCTACATCCTGGCAGTGCGGGCGAAAGGGCTGCGCGACCGGTGGGTGGTGCTGCGGCACGCGCTCAAGAACGCCCTGGTGCCCACCCTCACCATGGTCGGGTTGACCATGGGCAACCTGCTGTCGGGAACCGTGCTGACGGAGTATGTCTTTTCGTGGCCGGGGATTGGTCGGTACGCGGCAGAAGCGGCCCGCACCAATGATTTCCCGGCACTCATCGGCGTGACGCTGGTGGCGGCGCTGGTCTATCCGTCCTCGCATCTGTTGATTGAGTGGGGCCAGGGCCACCTCGACCCGCGCATCGTGGAGGGCTGATGGGAGGGAGGGGGCGGTCCATCCAGGTGCTCCGCCATCCCCTCATCGTGAGCGGGTCGCTGCTGGTGCTGGTTGGCCCCACCCTGGCGGTGCTGGCGCTGCTGGCGGGTCGGCTCGACCCTACCACGCCCCACATCGAGCACGCCTTGCACCCCCCATCGCTGGCCCACCCAATGGGCACTGACCAGTTGGGTCGTGACACGGCCAGCCGGGTGCTGGCAGGAACGCTCCTGTCGCCTGGGGCCGCGCTCGTCGCGGTGGGGTGTGCTGGTATCACGGGGACGGTGTTCGGGCTGATTGCAGGGTGGTGGGGAGGCGTCGTGGACCTGCTCATTCTGCGGGTCGCGGACGTTTTCCTGGCGTTTCCGGGGATCATCCTGTCCCTGGTGATTGCCAGGGCGCTGAACGCCGGGCTGCCGGGCGCGATGATAGCCATCAGCCTGGTGCTGTGGCCTGCGTATGCCCGCCTGACCCGCGACCAGGTGCAGCGGCTCAAACATGCATCGTTTGTCAGCGCGGCCCGGGCACTGGGCGCGTCGGGGGGCTTTATCATGGAGCACCATTTGCTGCCGCATGTGCGGGCGCTGCTGCTGGTTCAGGCCAGCTTCGATGTGGCGGGAGCGATTGCGATGTTGGCCGGGCTGTCCTACATTGGGATCGGGGCTGCCGTGCCCGACCCGGAGTGGGGGATGCTGATACAGGAGGGGTATGCCTATCTCCCGACCGGGCAGTGGTGGTTGGCGCTCTTCCCAACGCTGGCACTGCTGCTGGTTTGCGGGGGGCTGCTGCTCATCAGTGATGGGCTGCGGGAGGTAGCTGCGCCGCGCTCGTGGCCCAGAGCGTGAGTCAGTACGACACCGGTTCTTCCCCTCACCCCACGAACGCCCTGAGCCGCCCCGCCCGCGTCGGGTGGCGGAGCTTCTGGAGAGCGATAATCTCAATCTGGCGCACGCGCTCCCGCGTCACGCCCATCTCCACCCCCACCGCCTCCAGCGTGTGCGGCTCGCCC
>DAOTUF010000142.1:0-17546 GCA_034437495.1 Chloroflexaceae bacterium
GCTGATCTGGCTATTCGGATTGGACTGGTGCTCGGCCTGTCCGACGCGGACATCATGGCCCTTTCCTGCGGAGCGTTGCTGCACGACGTGGGGATTGTCGGCATTCCTGACGGTATCCTTACAAAGCCATGCGCGTTGACGGCGGAGGAATGGGACGTTATGCGAATGCACCCGACTATCGGGGCCGACCTGGTGTCGCTCAATCCTGATGTGGCTCCCATCGCGTACATCCCCCGCTCTCACCACGAGCGATGGGACGGCAACGGATACCCTGACGGGCGCAGAGCGGGGGATATTCCGCTTGTGGCACGGATCATCTCTGTTGCCGACGTGTGGGACGCATTGCTTGAGGATCGCCCCTATCGGTTGCGCTGGTCCGAAGCGCAGGTGCACCAGCATATGCGCGAGGGGGCGGGCACACAGTTTGACCCCGAAATCGTGCGGGTGCTCCTGGAGCGGGTTGTGGGAGGAGGTGATGGGGAACTATGATGATGGATGGAAGTTTCAAGGACTCGTTGACGGGAGCGTATTCGCGGGCAGCGTTCAGTCCGCGGCTGGAAGAGGAAATTGCACGGGCCCAACGGGCGCGGAGCGAGTTTGCGCTCGTCGTCGTTGACCTGGATCATTTCAAGTCGGTCAACGACGGGTTCGGGCACCAGCGCGGCGACCGCGTGCTCAGGGAGTTTGCCCGACGGCTTCAGGATACCGTGCGCGGGAGCGACCTGGTTTTCCGCTACGGCGGGGATGAGTTTGTCCTGCTCCTGCCTGACACCGACCGCGAAGCCGCGTCGCAGGTGGTCGAGCGGTTGCTGGTTGTCGTGCGCGATGTTGCCTTCGATGGCGACCCGCCTCTTTCGCTTACGGCCAGCATCGGCGTAGCCATCTACCCCCGCGATGGGCACACGTCCGAGACGCTCTTCAGCATAGCCGACCAGCGCAGCTACCAGGCCAAGCGGGGCGGGCGCGATTGCGCAGTGTGCGGCGGCAACGGTTCGCCTGCATCGGGCATGAGCATAGCCGACAGTCCCTCGCGTTTGATCGAGCGAGATACGGCGGTTGAGGTTATCGGGCGGTTCCTCTGGGATCTTGCGTCCGCCCATTCCCGCGGGGTGTTGGATGTGGCGGGCGATGCAGGGTGTGGCCGCTCACGGCTCCTGTTTGAGGTTCGCAATGCGGCACGGGCGCAGGGGTTTCTCGTGTTGTCCATCCAGGGCGACCCCGCGCTCAAACAGCGCACGTTTGCCGTGTTCCTGGCTGCCTGTCACGATATTGCCGTTTCGGAGGGGGTGCCCCGCCCCGCGCTCGGTGCGGCGGTGGTCGGGGAGGCTCTGGCGCGGGTTGCAGAGCGGCGCGGGTTGCAGGGACTGGTCATCACGCTGGATGACGTTGACGACATTGACCGTCCGACGCTTCAGCTTGTGCGTGACCTGTTTGTGCGAGAAGAGATCCCTCGTCTTGCCCTGGCCACAACGCTCCCCTCGTATGGAACAACGCGGGTTATACCGCGGGAAGCCCCGCTTCACCTGCAGCTAGACGCACTGCCGTTGACGCTCGTTGGCGTGCGAACGTGGTTGCGTCAGACGATGAATTGGGAGATCCCTCATCCGCTCCTCGTCTGGTTCTACGAGCAGACGGGCGGGCGGCCCGCCCACATCGGGCGGGGGCTGGATGCTCTTGCCGCGCAGGACATCCTGGTACAGGACGCGGGCGGCGGGTGGTCGGGTCGAGCGGATTACGAAGCGTTTCCGCTCCACGAACACACGGCCCGCCCGACGATTGTTCCTATCCACAACGCCCCCGCAACGACGCTGGCGTTTGTCGGGCGCAATGAGGAGATTGCGAACCTCAAGCAAGAGGTTGCCCATCGGCTGCTCGTACTGCTGGGACCTGGCGGGACGGGCAAGAGCCGTCTGGCCGCGCAGGCCGCGGCGGAGTGCTACAGGCAGTTCCCCGACGGTGTGTTCTTTGTGTCGCTCGTTGCGCTGGATGCGCCCCACCTGCTGATGACCGCGATTGCAGATGCGATTGGGATCTCACTCCACGGGCCTGAAGAGCCAGAGACACGGGTAATTGGCGAGATGGCCGACAGACGGACCCTGCTTGTGCTGGACAACTTCGAGCACCTGCTCAATGCAGCTCCGCATCTCGTGCGGCTCCTGGAAGGTGCGCCTGGTGTCCACCTGCTCGTCACGTCGAGAGAGCGGCTGAACCTGCCGCAGGCGGTTGTCGTGGAAGTGGGCGGAATGGACTACCCCGACGACGAGACGCTGGAGCCGCTCGAAGCCTGGGACGCGGTGCAGCTCTTTCTCCGCAGCGCGTCCCGCTTCTTCTCCAACTTCGTTCTGGCGGAAGAGCAGCGCGTCTTTGCGGCGAGGATCTGCCGTCTGGTCGGGGGGATGCCACTGGCGATTGAACTGGCATCGGCCTGGGTGCGGACATTTTCTTGCGAGGTGATAGCGAAGAAAATCGAGATGAACCTGGGGTTTCTCGCGACCGACCGCCCCGACATTGCCGATCGCCACCGCCACCTGCTGGCGATGGTTGAGAGTTTCTGGTTTCTGCTTTCTGCTGAGGAGCAGCGCGTGCTGAGCCGCCTGTCAGTGTTTCGCGGCGGCTTCGATGGGAGCGCGGCGCGAAGGATTGCCGCTGCCAGTCCCTTCTTCCTGGACGGACTGGTCGGGAAGGGCTACCTGCGCTGGCAACCTGACTTTTTCCGCTACGACATCCACGAGCTGCTCAGGCAGTACGCGCACGAGCAGCTGATACCTGATGAGCAGGAGGAGGCAGAGACGCTCCACGCCGCCCACTACCTGCACCTGGTTGAGCAGCACGAAGCCACGCTGTACCAGAGCAAAGCATCGCTAACGCTCATCAGGCAGGAGCGCGAGAATGTGCGGGCCGCGTGGACGTGGGCTGTCCAGCACGCCGACACCGAACGCATTGCCCGCAGCGTTGAGGGGATGAGCCGCTTCTACGACCTGGCCGGGTTGTGGCAGGAGGGCACGGTGTTTGAAGAGGCCTTTACGCGACTGAGCGGCTTGCTCAAGCAACGTCGGCGTTCTGCACAGAACCCCGACAACACCCACGAGCAACACGATCAAATTGTCGTCGGGCGGCTACTGGCGGTTTACGGCGAGTTCCTGAGCAAGCAGGGGAAGGACACACGGGCCATGCCGATAGCGACCCGCGTGCAGGAGATGGGACGAACGCTTGCCGCGCCCGCGCTCCTGCTGGCGGGGAAATACCTGGAAGGGGTCTGCTCCTGGCGATTGGGGATGCTGGAGCAGTCCGCGAACGCCCTGGAAACGGCTCTGGGGTTGGCGCGAGAGACGCGGGACGCGGAGCGCGAGATAGACTGTTTGCACCGTCTGGGAGATGTACGATTTGACCAGGGAGAGATGGCGGGAGCGGAGCAGGTGTTGACTCTTGCCTGCTCGATGAGTCGCGCACGGGAGGACCGTTTCCGCGAGGCTCGTGCTTTGAACCTGCTTGGAATGCTCACGGAGCGGACGACGGGCAGCCGTGATGCCCTGCCCCTCTACCATCGGGCCCTGTCCCTGCAACGAGAAATCGGGAGCCAGTCGGAGATGGCGGTGCTGCTGGCAAACATCGGGGCGACCTCGTTGAAACGGGGGATGTTCCTGGACGCAGACGCTACCCTGTCGCAGGCGATGCGGCTCTACCGAGCAAGCGGGAATCGCCCGAACCTGGGCGTGGTGATGGAAAACCTGGGTCAAAGTGCCATGATGCAGGGCGACTGGGGGAAGGCCCGCGGCTACCTGGAGAAGGCGTGGGAAATTGGGCGCGAACTGGCGCAGGAGAGCGCGTATGTGCCCGCCTACCTGTCCCTGCTCCAGCACCAGCAGGGGAACCACGATGCTGCACGGGTACTGGCTGTTCAGGCTATTGCAATGGCAGAACGAACGGGGAACCAGGGGGAGGAAGCCGAAGCGCAGACATCTCTGGGTCACGCGCTGGAGTCCCTGGGCGCGGATAGCGACGCACAGGTGGCCTATGAGCGTGCGGTTGCGCTCCACGAGCAGATGGGGCAGACGGTAATGCGGGCGGAGCCGCTGGCAGGGCTGGTGCGGCTGGCTCTGGCGCGGGGGGATGTGGAGCAGGCGGTGGGATGGGTAGAGGAGATCCTGGCTCTGGGAGATCTGTACGGGACGCTCGACCCGTTTCGTGTCTGGCTGTCCTGCTATGATAGTCTCGTTGTGGCGGGAGACACGCAGCGGGCCCGCGAGGTTCGGACAGGAGCGGCAACGCGACTCGCGCAGCAGGCGGAGCAGGTGCAGGGGGGGTGGCGGATGTTCTTCCAGGTGCCCTCGCATCGGCGGCTGGCGGGATTGATAGGGTTGGATGAGAGAGCCAAGTAAGGGGGTTGTATGAGTGCATACGCAACGCATATCCTCATCGGATGTGCGGGAGGACTGGTCCTGGCGCGAGGGGTTGAACTACTTGTGCCAGGAGTGCTTGACGTGGCGGGAGTGGGCGAACCAACTGTGATGAGGGACATTGGCTTTGCCGCGGCGAGCGGCTTTCTGGCGACCTGGCCCGACATTGACGAGCCAGGCTCGTTCATCAGTCGGCGGGTGCGGATGGTGCTGGCCCTGATGGGCGGGGTGTTGTTTGCCATTGCGGGCTGGATGCTGGTCGCGCAGGGCTGGTGGATTGACCAGCTCCCGCTACTACCTGCATCGCTGGAAGCGTCGCCCTACCTGGAAACGGCGGGGCCTGCCTGGGGCCGCAACGCGCTCGGTGCAATCGTCGGGTTGTTTGTCGGGTTGATTATCGGCGGATGGTCGGCGTTACTCCTGCTCAAGGGGATACGGTCGCTGGCGGGCGGGCATCGGCGGCTGACCCATAGTCTGGTGCTCGGTGCGGGGCTGTTCGCGCTGGCGTGGGCGTTGTGGTTTGTGTTGGGAGCGGGCTGGCTTGCGCTTATTCCGCTGGCCCTGGCGTGGGGGCAACTGCTCCACGTTGTTGGCGATGTGGTCACGCCGTCAGGCGTGCCGCTGCTCTGGCCGCTCATTGAGACCCCGCTGCGCGTCTTTCCAACAGGAACAGGGAAAACGGGGGAGATGGCGGTTGCATTGCTGGCAGTAGGGATCATGGCGTTTCTGGTGTATGTTTAGAGAAAGGGACAAACAATGCAAGGATTGACCAGGGCGGTGCTGCTCAATCGGATGCTTTCTGATGGGGAATGGGGCCGCACGCAGGCGATGGTTTCGCTGGCAGCGGCGGGGGAATCCGTGGTGGATGAGATGGTGTTTCTGCTCAGAAGCCCGAACCCGACCTATCGGCGGCGGGCCGCGTGGGTGCTGCGGGCGATGGGCGGGAGGGCTGTGCCAATGCTGCTCTCGCTCGTGGCGACGGGGGAGCCACAACTTCGGGTGGAAGCGATCCGTATCCTGGGGGATGTGCGTCGGTGCGATCAGGCGTTCGATCCGCTGCTTCGATGCCTGGCCGACCCGCAACCCGCGGTGGCGGCCCGTTCCGCAGCTGCGCTCGGCAAACTGGCCGATCCGCGAGGGTTCTACCCGCTGGTAACGGCATTGTGCCACCCGAATGCTGACGTGCGCTGTGAGGCGTGCCGCGGGCTGGCGCACCTGCCCTACCCCGATGCTGCGCTGCCCTACCTGGAGCGGGTTGTGCTTGAGGACCGCGGAATAACCAGTTGGGGGGTAATTGTATCAGTCAGGGCGCGGTTTGCCTACCAGCAGGTGGTCGCAGCCCAGAACAACAATAGAACAACCGTTCCAGGATGAGGGGTGTTTTGAGTATATGGAACTTTTTGTCGCAGTGACTACTCCCAACCCTTCAGGGTTGGGCTTCCCTTCACCAGCTTGATAACATCTCTGCCGCACTGGTAGATGGAAAAACCTGCACAAACAGGTGAATATGGTCTGGCTGGATTGCTAATTCCAGGAGCGTCCACCCCTGTTCAACACAAAAGAGATGCTCCCCGAAACCCTTGTCACTGGCAGGGGTTTGTGTTCCCCCTCAGAGATGCCCCCCGAAACCCTTGTCACTGACAGGGGTTTTGTTCCCCCTCATTGTCCGTTTTGTTCCGAAACCCGGCCAAAAAGCAGGGTTGTGCGTATATTCAAAACGTTTGCGATATAATCCAACCCCCATTGAAACAAAAAAACGGCACAGGGTAAACAAAATAACGACTACTCAGGGAGATGGGATATTGCTATGCTCATGGGGAGGGAGTGTTCTGTTGTAGTTGTGGGGTTAAATCGGATGCGAACTGGAAAACCACGTCACCGCCAAAAAACATGCATTCTGGTCTTGTTGCTCTTGCTCCTGGTCTTTGCTCAGGGGTGCAGTGATGATGAGGTCTCAGACGTAACCCCGACTGTCACGACCACGCCTCCCACTGCAACGGCGACCGCAACCATTCCAGCAGCAACGAACACCCCGACGTTCACCCCTACTCCTGTTCCGCTCCCCACAGCCCCGCCCGCGGGAGCCGTAGGCGACTGGTTCGAGCTGGCCGACGTGCCTGGCTGGCCCTTCGCTGCGGACATTGCCGTTGAAGAGGTGAGCGGGCGCGTAGCCATCGCCTGGATTTCCTGGGGTTGGTTTGCTGATCGGGATGATGGCACCATCTGGGTGAAGGCGCAGGGGCGCGATGGATCATGGGGCGACGCGGTGTCGGTCAACCCCGAACCGCTCTACAAGGCGGCAGGAGGCGTGCAGATAGCTTTTGCACCAGAGGGGTCGTTTACCGCAGCGGGCAACATTGTTCTGGCGTATACCTATGAGGGGAAGGCCCTCTTTTCCGTTAGTACCGACGGAGAGGACTGGAGTATCCCGCACGCTGTTCTCAGTGGCGGGGGAACCTGGCTGTCCGAGCCGACCGCGACCCTGACCCCGACCGCGACGTTTACGCCTTCGCCCATCCCCGGTGCGACATTCACGCCGACCCTGACCCCGACCGCCACGCTCACGCCGACCGCCACACCCGTCACACCGACGGCATACCCATCACCGTCCCCCACGCCAACTCCTGCTCCGCCTGGGGCGGGGGGGGATGATCTTCCAGGGGGCGAGATGGCCGTGCTGGCCTTCGAGATAGACGCGACAGGCATCCCACACATACTCTTCCTGGACAACGATGGCGACGAGATGTTCTTTCCCCATTACGCCCACGGCGTGCGAGGCTGGCAGCTAGGTATGGGGAATGTTGCCTGGCGCACCTTCGGGCGACTGCATCCAGGCAAGCAGTATGGGAGCGACATGGCTATTGCCACGCTGCCAGACGGTACCGTCTGGCGGGTCATCGTAACAGCGGTGACGAATGAAAGCGAGAATGACGAACTCTGGGCCTTCATTGCCAGCGGAAAGGGGGGAGACCAACTAGATTGGCGAACGGTGCAGCTCCCGACGGGTCGCTGGCTCCAGGAGCGTGTGAACAAACCCGTCGTTCTGGCCGCGCCGCGAGGAGATAGCGTGCTCATCGTAGCAGCCTGGCAGCAATATGCCGACGGGGGGGTATTTGCCACCGTCAGCACCGATGGCGGACAGACCTGGAGCGAGGAGGAGCGCATCGCGCAGCACGACGAGGACGGATCGCTTTTCAGCGAGGGGGGCTTGTGGCGCACGGTTGGTTGGGAACCATCGCTGGCCTACGATCCCCACAGCGACCGTATTGCGGCGACCTGGGCTGAGTGGCCTGTTCCCCCTGCGAACGGAGATGGCTTGAAGACCCCCTACCTGGCCTTCCGCGATGCGGGGGAAGCCCCGCCCGACGCAACCTGGTACGACGGTGTTTCGCCGGGAATGCGCGACCGTCAGCCACCGCGCAAGATCGGACCGTGGGGTTTCGACTGCCGTATCAAGGCGAATGGGAACGGACGGGCCTTTCTGGTCGCACACGACGCAAAGAACCAGCAGTATCGGCTCTACGGGCGCAAGGTGGACCTCTCGGCCCTGCTCGTCAGGGGGATGCGCTGATGCTCAAGACGAAACGCCAGCGGATTGCTATGTCCTGTCTGCTCCTGTCCGTCTGGGTGCTCCTGGCCTGTGTCTGCACCGCGCCGACAGGCTTCCAGATTACCACAACGGATATGTCGCGCCACCGCCCGGCCTGGGCCTGTCCGAGCGACACTCCGAAGCCATATGAGGCTGATGGTCCCATTCGCTATGAGGGTTGCTGCTGTGAGGAAGAGTGTAAGGACACGGACGGAGATGGCGTAGATGATGACTGTGACTGCGTAGACGACGAAGGATGCTACGAATGTCGCTACTACAAATGGGAGCAGGAGTATGGCGTGCTGGGTGGCCCGCCGTTTCCTGGTCCGACCAGTTACACGATCACGAACGATACGCAGTTTCGGATGAACGATCACTTGGTGAACTTTGCGGGCGGTGTAGATACGGTGTTGTCGGTCCGCGCAGGGGAGCGATATTCCCAGGACCCTGAAACGGGACGCTGGTCTATTGACCCCGAAGGGCCGCAGCAGATCCAGGTTGTGACGGTTGTCTTCCAGAGCACGAACCCGATGCCAATGCCGCTTGATCCAGGACGACAGGTGGTGATTACGCAAATTGTGCAACCAGACGGGCGCAGCCGCCACGGAACCTGGAAATGGGACAGGAGCGCGTCCGAAGCGTCGGGCATCTGGTTCACGACGGTCCCCCTCACCTCAACCGAACTTGCCGACATGGTCGGCTCCATAGACCCCACGGGGTCTATCACCGCCACAGAGGATTACGACGACATCCTCAGTACAGAGGACACATCCTGGGTGGTGACAGGATCGCACCAGATGGCAGACAGCTACACGAGCGTGATGCAGGTGGAGATCGTGTCGGGCACGACCATGCTGGAAGTCCCCATCTTCACCCCGCCCGCATCCAGTGTGACGGTTGCGGATATGCAGATGGACCCGCCTGATGCCGCGAGGCAGACGGAGGCGGGGGGGGGGTTCCGCGTCTCGTTCATCAACGATCCCGAACCGTTCTGCAAATACCAGGGCATTCCGCAGTGGTCCCCAGGCGGGCGCGTCGCGGTGTCTGGACCAGAGGCAGCGTCGCCCAATAGCGATGTCGCGCAGACGGCCTTGCAGGGGGTCGGACACCAGTATTGCTGGGGTGGCACGGGGTACACGCCGTGTAGCGGGCTTGACCCCGTCAGCGGGGTGCGGCGCACCCCGCCCTGCCCGTCGTTGCCCTGTTGGGATTGTTCTGGATTGATGCAGTGGGCCTATCGCCAGCACGGGATAGAAATCCCTCGCACCACGACGTATCAGAAAACGCTCCCTGCCGTCTCGATCTCAGAAATTCAACCAGGGGATCTCCTGCTCTTTCCAGGCCACGTCGGGATGTACGTCGGAGACGTGGACGGGGACGGGACGGGCGATATGGTTCACGCAGGTTGGCCAGATTCCTACGGCGATGGCGTGGGGATCGGGATCGAGCGCAACGTGCTCGAACCAGGCGGGAGCTGGCGCAGGAAGCTGACGGTCATTACCCGTCCGCCACGGCAGACGTGGTGACCGAAGGAAACAGGAAACAGGAAAGGAGACGCAGGTGGAAAAACGGGCTAGTCGAGACGGATGGATGGTTTCGGCGGTGGCGGTGCTGCTGGTGCTGCTGGCATCGTGCGGCGGGGCAAGCGCAAGCGGTGAGACGGACGGATCGGACAAATCGGACAATCCCTTTGTCGGGGATTGGGAAGTTGTTCACGGCAACGGAATGGGTGGATATATCGTAGCGGGGAACCTGGCCGTGTTCCGTCCTGATGGGACGATGAATGTGGGCAAGGATGCGGGGCGGTACGAGGTGCAGGAGGACGGACGGGCCAGGGTGATGCTCCCGGACGAGACTGTTTTCGCATATCCGCCTGTCGGAGGCGAGTTGCGCCTGGAGCGTGAGGTCTACGGAATAATTCAGGCCGCAATACTGCGCCCGTATGAGGAAGTCCCGATCACACGGGAAAACCTGATCGGGACGTGGGACATGGACAACGACAGATCCCACTGGTCAGACAATACCCACCCGTCTGAAATCACGTTCACTGCTGATGGGGTAGAGAGCGAAAATTGCGAACAGGACGAAACCAACGTAGCGGTTCTGTGGTGTACAGAAAGGTTGCCCTTTTCTGGATTGGGGACGAAAACTGAAAAATCGCGTGAGGAGATAGTCGGTCTCACGCGCAATATCTTGTATATGGCATCCCGACCCCATCCTGTGCCCTATGCTCGTATTGCCCCGTAGGAGAAAACGAGTGAGGCAGAACGCCCAACAATCGGTATCGGTCTGGGGAGCAGGAATGCTTATGGTGTTCCTGCTGCTCCTCATTCCCGTTGTTGTTCAGGCACAGCACCCCACGCCGACCCCCTCCCCTGCGTTTGTCCTGGCGGTGCGAGATGGGACAGCAGACGGCCCGCCTGTCCCTGGTATCACCATCACCCTCAGCGCGACGAGAACTATGGGGGAAGAACGGTTGCGACTGGAGACCGACGCGAACGGTGAGATTGCCGTTGCAGAGGCCCGACACGAGGTAGCCGTCCTGGGAGCCTGTGATGCGGGGTTTTGCTACTACCTGCCGTTCAACAATCTCGATACGCTTGCGCTCCATATCCCCCTTCGGGAGTCGCCCATGCGGATCGTGCTGTCGCGGGTTGATCCGACCCGCCTTACCTTCGATTACGCCCCGATGCCCGATGCGGTAGAGATCGAGGGGGGTATCGTCACATCCCTGACCACGACCCCGATGCCCGCAGCGGTGAAGATAGCCGCGAGGCAACCTGACGAACCAGGCAGTTTCGGACGCACGGTTGTGGTGGTCATAGCTGTCGTGCTGCTGTTTGTTCCCGCCGCAATAGGAGCAGGAACGTGGGGGTTGAAGATTGTTCGCCAGAAGAGATCCCAGGAGGAGCAGGAACGTGAAGCCCCTGAAACACAGGATTGAAGCCAGCCGGCAACAGGTGCGGTGGGTTGCGGTTAGAGTAGCTCTCGTGCTGGCGACCATTGCCGTTACCGTGCTGGTTTCCCCAGAGACCGCACACGCTGACTGGTGGGGGGATTTGTTCGGCGGCGACGATACAGAACCCAATTGCACGGAGGTTGATGTCGGGTGTGCGGCTGATGGCGCAGTGCATTTTGTGCTCCGTGTCCTGACCGGCCTGTTGTGGGTAATCAACATGTTTTTTTTGCTCCTGGCCCGTCTCCTGGAGCTGCTCCGTGCTATGTTGATTGGTGAGGACGGGTTTGCCGTCAAACTCACCGACCTGGTAGTAGAGGGGATCTACAGCCCCTTTATGATTGTTACGGCCTTCGCACTCGTGATGTTCACCCTCTCGTTCTTTGCTCGTCCGATCTTCCAGATGAACCTGGTCGAGATTCGGCGGGGGATACGAAACTACGTGCTGGTGATGCTGCTCTTTATGATGGGTGGACAGTTTCTCTACGGACTGGAGAGCGTGCGGATCTCTGTTGGGCAGGGATTGGCGGGACTCATTGGTGAGTCTGCGGCAACAATGGAGACCGAACTGGGGCACACCCTGGGGCACGCGACCAGTACGGATAAAATGTCAAAGATGCGGAACATCTATAGTATCTACAACCCCGGTTCGCCAGACGCAGACGTGCGTCTGTGCGGTTCCAATAACCCGCTGACTACTCGTGGGGCACCAGGAAGCCCCGAAGCGTCTATCGTGTTTTTTTCTGATGTGGCGGCGGCATATTTATTTGTGGAAGCCCTCGATCTCTGGTGTGCAAATACCGTTCCCAACGGTGCAGAAACGACAAGTGCGCTCAACTCCTTTGGGGTCATGGCCCCCTGGAATTTTGCAGCAGGGTGTGATCATTGCGGTGGTTTTTTTAGTACAAAAAATGGGTTCATCAGGGTTAAAGACTTGAAAACCCGACGTGGCTATCTCGCCAGTGCTCAATCGGGAACATTCCGTATGCTGCTCGGAATTCCCCTGACGCTGACCGCGACCCTGGAGCAGCTCCTGCACCTGGTCTTTGTCATTGCCATGATTAACTCCTGGCTCGGACTGATGATCTCGACGCTCTTTGTCCTCTTCCTCCCGACCGAGGACATGTTCATGCGTCATTTGCGCGACATCGGCTCGGTGCTCAAGGCCTCGTGGATAGCCGCAGTCTGGCTCGGACTGATGATGACACTGATAGACATTGCAGCGTCGGCGGGGAACTCGTTTCTCGTGCTCGGCATCGGGTTGCTGTCCCTCGTTATCATCATCTGGCAGCTGGTTGTCGCCGTAGGGGTACTGGTTGCGTCGCTCAAGACAAGTATGAGTGCTATCGGGGTATCCCCGCAGGTTGCGGCAGGGGCCGCAATGGGACTGGGCGGGGGGTACGTGGCGTACAGGAACGCAAAAAAGAAGGGGGCAAGCACGACGGAAGCCCTGGCCAGTGCTGCGAGGGGGAACGAAGAAGGACAGGCTCTGGCTCGCTCCCCGCTCAAGACGATGGCGACGCGGGGGCGGCGAATGGAACAGGAGCGCAGGCAGATAGAGCGAGAGAAGAATCGGGAGCAGAAGCGTCTGGAGGATCAGCAAAGGAAAGATGCAGCCGAGGAAGCACGGCAAGAAAAACAGTGGTACGAGGTTATCAACGACGGGGAGGGTCGAACCTTTTTCCGCTACGTCCCAGAGCGGGAACGACCTGCTCTCCCCAACAACCGCCAGGCCGCGACGACGAATGGACAGCAGGGCCAGCAAGCTGCTCCTGCTGACGGTCAGCGCACATCATCATCGCGACCCCCCAACGTCTGGGAAGAAGAGCGAACTACGGCATCGCGTTCCAATAACAACCAGGATGGTGGTCAGGGGAGCACCGTGGATGCTGAAGGCGTAGCCGTCGTGGGCGAAACGACGCGGCTCCCCTATACGGGCGACACGACGCGCATCCCCGCGGCTACGGGCGAGACCAGGCGGCTCTCACCGTCAGAGGTGCCCCCCGACAACGCCGAACGGTCTCCTGGTCCTGAAATGGTGACGAACCACCCACTGCTGTTGGAGATGCTCGACACAACAACCAGCGCACACGAAGCACGGGTTGCCCGCGAGTCCATCGCAAAGGCAAAAGAGGAGAATGCCCACGCCACGGAAGCGGAGCAGGGGCGGGCCGCGGCGCGGGCCCTGGTGCAGGACCAGCAGGTACCAGAGGCAACACGCAGAGCGGCGCAGATGGTTCTGGATCGTCCAGGCAACAATGGACTGGCCCGCGATTTCCTGGCCAGCACGAACCATCGCATCCGCCAGCAGGAGATGGCGGAAGAACAGCAGGCACAGGATACCACCCCATCCCCTGCGACTGGTGGAACACAACCGCGATCCCACGGCACCCCGTCAGGCACCCCGTCAGGCACCCCGTCAGGCACCCCAGAAGAAACAGGTTGGAATGAGCAGATCGGCACAGGGAAAGACAGCGCACCTGCGCCTTCATCCTCTCCTACTGCTATTCGTGATGCTCTGGGAGACGGTGGAGCAGAGACCCGCGAGGCGCGGATCTATGTGGAAGAGGCGAAGAGTGTGCCAGAGACCGCAACTGACCAGGAGCGGGCGAACGTTATTGCCCAGAGGATGATAGACCCACAGACGAGTGCGCCCACGGGCACCCGCAATGCCGCACAGATGGTGGTAGACAACCCCGACAACGAGCAGTATGCGAAGGATTTCCTGGACGGAATGGAGCATCGGATCGCCAGGAGCGATCTCGTCGGAGATGATGTGCGCCAGGATTCGGCGGAACTCGCTCAGCGCAGGCAGGAGCAGGCAAGCGCAGCAGGAGCAACCACAAGCGCAGCAGGAGCAACCACAAGCGCAGGGGGGAGTGAGCAACGGGGGGAGCAACCCACTCAAGTGCTGCCCCCGCAACAACAAGCACCTGCTGGCACCAACTCCCACGATTCAGGCAGCAAAGGTCCGTCCGCACCGGTTCGCGCTCAACCGAGCTCGCGGGATCAGCACGAGACTACGCCTGCTACGCCTGCTTCGATGACTCCCTCTCACAGCCCGTGGACCCGATCATCGTCGGGGGAAGAAGGGGAAGGAGAAGTACCAGGGAGCGGAAACGTCCCCATTGTTGATCCGAGCGTGGTAGGACAGAGTAGGGATGGGACAGGGGACAGGGAACCTGCACCCCAGGGAGATACACAGCCCCCGGCCCCGACCGCTGACCCCCAGGCAACCGCGCCGGCGCAAGCCTCTCCAGGTTCTGTGCAGAACCCCGACCGTTCGCCTTCGGGTGCTCGTTCGTCCCAGGAACAGGTTCCTCCTCCTCCTTCGCACCAGCAGGGAGAGGGGACTACATCATCTGGATCTGAAAGAGAAAAACGAGGGACTACTCCCGATGCGTCCAGTATGCCCCATCGCGTTCAACCTCGCTCCCCATCACAGCCAGCGGAAGAGCCTGGCCGCGGGGATACTCCCGTTGTGGGACACAGGGAACAGGGAGCAGGGGATAGTGAGCCTGCTGCACCACCACCCCCATCCCAGAGCAGGGAACAGGGAGCAGCTGCCACCTCTAGCTCTAGCGACACCCCCTCTGTTCCTGACAAGAAAGAGAGGAAGGGACGGAAGAAGTCCACGTCCGGCCGAGGAAAGCCGCCAGAGAGCGACCAGGATGGCGATGGTGGCGGACGACGAGGATCTGCTCCCACGCCCGTGCAGACGACCGCCAGCAGCCGCCAGTCCTCCCAGTCCACGCAACCCGAACAGACCGCCCGTGGCGACGAACCGATTGTCTCCGATGATGTTGTCAGGAGTACAGGGAGCAGGGGGCAGATGACAGACGAAGGGGAACAGGAAGCGGAGAAGACCCCCCGTCGTAGCAGACGGAAGAAGCCAGCGCAACAACAAGATGAGAAGACCGACGCTGAGCGCGAGGAACTCCGCACCAGCCGCCAGAAGCGCAAGACAACGCGGAGGAGGAGCTGATGAAACCGCGTCGCATCATCCCCAATGTGCTGCTCGTGCTGCTCGTGCTGCTCGTGCTGCTTCCGAGCACTGCGCTGGCTGAATGCACCGAGCGCAACAAGGAAGCCTGTAACGACCAGAGCCAGTACGGGATGATCCTGGGAGTCACTGAAATGCTCTGGGCCTGGGCGCGGATGCTCTTGCAGCTCTCACGATTCATTGAGATCCTGCGCGAGGAGATCCTGGTCATGGCGCGACATTTCCTCGATGCAATTATCCCTTCGCTCCACCCCATCCTGCTCATGATGATAGCTCTGGGCATTATTTTCATTGCCATCAGCCACTTCCTGGTTCCGCTGATGACGTTGCGCCTCTCAGATTTCAAAACGAACGCTGTCTATGTCGCCAGCGCACTGTTCCTGCTGGCCATTGGCGGTCCCGCGCTCGTTTTCCTGGAAGATACCCGCATCGGTCTCAGTGCGTGGATGGCTGAAATTGCCCGCGATGAGTTTGCCCCTACTGCCGAACAGTGGGCGATGAATGTGAGCGACAACGTGATCTACCATCGGGACGGTGACGAACCGCCCCCGCTCTACAAGGATGCTCTCTGTCCGCCTCCCTCGGCAATAACCGAAACGGACACTGGCTCGTGGGACCTGAGCCGGGCGGAACCCGACCAGGTTTTTATTAGCGATATAGGGGCCTGGTTTTTGCTCTCCACCTACCAGGACATCTGGTGTACGGACGACCTGACGAACCGCCCGCAGTTGCCCGTCCGATTCGCAGGGACGGCTTCGGTGGACGTGCCGGTCAGTGTTTCTTCCCATTTCCCCTACACCGACACCGTGGGGGGGGCATTCTCAATTGTTGGCCCGCCCACGATCTCGAAGGCGACGATGCAGGAGGTGCTCTGCCGTCCCCGCCACGGCGCGATCCCGCCCGCGTGCGGCTACGTTGACCAGATCTACGCTGTCCTCGTCAATGCGGGCTTCGACCCTGCATTCTGGATGACGTTTGCGGCAAAAGAAACGGAGTTCGGCTCGACAGGACCGGGCCGCCCACCCGACTACAATTTCCACAACATCCGTTGCAACGCCTGGGATGGCGGCGGATGCAACCGAAACTATTCGGGAGGATTCAGTAGCTACGACAGCTACATGCGCGGCGTTCAGGCCTGGACAGAACTCATGTGTTGCCGAAACGTCTATGTGGATCGCGGGCGTGTCACGCCGGAGGACATTATTCCTGTCTACGCACCCTCGTTTGAAAACGACACTGCGCTCTATATCGCGCAGGTGAAGAAGTGGATGACAACGTGGCGTGCCCAGGACGGCGGGCGGGTCGGTTATCAGCCACCTCTCGTGCCCGTCCCTGATCCGTCTCCCCCGCCCGCGCCCACACCGCCCGCGCCCACAGGTGATGACGATGCATTCCCTGGCTACTTCCCCTTCCCCGCTATTGATCATCTGCAAGCCGAGCGGCGGCAGGTGGTGCTTGGCGTGGCCTCAATGGGGCTGTCCAGGATGTGGATGGGCATCATCCTCAGTGGGTTGGGACTTCTGGAGCAGCTGATGCATTTTCTCTTTTCGTTCGCGCTGACGGCGACGTGGGTTGTCCTGATGCTGACAACGCTCCTGACTCCCTTCCTCCCGACTCGCCAGGCGTTCAGTACGGTTTTGAAGATGGTCATCAATGTCCTGAAGGCCGCGTGGATCTCGACCGCGTGGGTTACTCTCGTCTATGTGTTGCTGGAACTGGGAATGACCAACACCATGTTGTTCATTGGTCTGGCATTGCTCGGCGACCTCATCGTTGGCTGGCAGTGCTTCATTGCGGTCACGGTGCTCTTCCGTGGCGTGGGAATGGATTTAGGACGACTCTTTTTTGGGATTGCGAAAACCGCAGTCTTTGCCGCCATCGGAGATATAGGTGGGGCTATGAGATCGTTTGCCGAGGGTGTGGGTGGGCAGACCCCTGGGGTTGCCCAGGTGATGCATAAGAGGAGAAACGCAGATGCGGATTGAGGTTTCTATTGGTTCGTTTCGTTTGAGGGTTGAGGGCGTGGGACTGCTCTTGCCGTTGCTATTCCTGCTGCTCGTTGTGTTGCTCCCCTCGCTCACGAGGGAACCCGTCCCTGACGGGGTGGTAGTGGTTCGGGCCCAACCATCATATCTGACGATCACGCCGACGATCACGCCGACGGCCACATCCACGATTACGCCAACCACCACGCCGACGGTAACAACCACGCCAACCCCGACCCCAACGGCAGGAAACAGAACCGCCCCTGCACAGCTGACCGTTGTCGTTCCCATTCAGATTACCGTGGGAATAGGCAACGATGATGATGATGACAATGATGACGATCCCGACGCAACCCCCGACCGCACGGAGCGGCCGGATAGTTGCGAGGACAACGAGACTCCATCCGATGCGTGCCACCTGGAACTGGATACGGGCGAGACCAGTCGCGTCTTCGGGCCCTTCACGTTTGTGCGCGAGAATGATGACGACGATCCCGCTGCCGACCAGGACTACTACAGCGTTTTCCTGGGCGAACACCCCTCTGGGATGGACCTGCGCGTCGGGGTGCGCGGGAGCGGGGGATTGCAGCTTCGCACGACCATAACCGACCCCGCC